>JAOUDE010000099.1 GCA_029859455.1 Ignavibacteria bacterium
AGGATTGTCCGGTGAGCTTACGCCTGAACGGTCCCCGGCGTTCCACTGAACTCGCCCCCCTGCTGCAATAGGAAAGACAGGAGCTGTCGCAACCTACACCAGTTCCTGAGAGACCCGGGAACCGGAACTTTGCATTTTAATATCCCGTTCGGTAGTTTTTTCAGTACTCCTCCACACCTGAATGCATACCATGGGACTCATACTTTTGGTGTCAATGCTCTTCGCACCCCCTGCGATGGATCGGAATTATGCCGGTACGTTTACCGCTCACACGGAGATGGGTACGTTCACTCTTATTCTGCGACAGGCCGGGGCTGCTCAATACGAGGGGGAGTTGCTGGGAGAGGGGGGGATGTTCAGTCTGGAGGCGGGTGAAGAGGGGGGATTGCTTGAAGGAACGGCGGACGACGGTTACGAGATCCTCACGATTCAGATCAAGAGGGATGGAGATCAACTGACTTTCCTGATATTCGAGGAGGATGAGGACGGGGCTGCCGTCAGCGGGACGGAGGAGAGTCTCGTTTTCACTTTGTCTACGGATGTAACGAACGGAATCCAGGAGTCCGTTCGTGAGGATGTTCGTATCAACGGCATGTTGCTGACTGACGAGCAGCTTACTGCTCTTTCGGAGGTTTACGGAAAAACTCCGATGCCGGGCGATTACTGGTATGATAGTCGGAGTGGTCTATATGGTGCGGTTGGCTTTCCTGCGTACGGATTCATGATGCCGGATCACCTCTTTGATTCGATGGGGAGCGATGTCTCCCGCGGGAACACAGGAGTGTTTGTCAACGGGAGAGAACTTCCGGCATCAGAGTACGCCGTCTGGAGCTACATAGTCGGTTCGTGGATCCAGCAGGGGCGTTACTGGCTGGACCACCAAGGAAATGCCGGGTATGAAGGTGATCCGACCGTCGTCACCAACCTGTTTGTTGCTGCCCAGCAGAACTCATACAGGGGGCAGGGTGGCAGCGGAGATAATTTCTGGTCCACGCGCTTCAGTGCCGGGAATTCCAATGCTGACAATAGCCAGGGATATGTCAGTGTACCGGGATACGGTCCGGTCGGTTACGGGTTCTGAAGGTGGACCGAACAGAGCGCATTGAACTGAATTGATTGAAACTGAATAAACTGTCTATGCCGGAAGAACTGCCTGAACTGGCGAAAGGGCTCTCTCATGTGTCGTAACATAAAGAAGCTCCGTGTGTCCAACCGGCCACCGACCGACGAAGAACTGCATGACGCAGCGCTGCAATTCATAAGAAAAATCAGCGGGTATCCGAAGCCCTCGCAATCCAACAGAAAGGTGTTTGATCGGGCTGTCCGCGAAGTAGCGAGAGCGGGAAGGAAGATGTTTGAGAATCTCGAAGTCAGGCCCGCCCCTGAACGGAGAGCGGTATAGTGTTATCGACTGGTGAACGAGGCAGGATTCTCCTTCTCGTGTTTGTTGTGTCTCTCCCCTTTATCACCGTCTCACAAACCACCCCCTTCATCAAGGGCGCCGATGTTTCATTCGTGAACCAGGTAGAGGCGGGTGGAGGCGCATTTTTTGTGAATGGCGTCAGAACCGATCTGTTCGATCTACTGGCGGGAAACGGCCTGAATTTCATCCGGCTCCGGCTCTGGCATACGCCGCTGAATGGCGCGAACACGTTGTCGGAAACGATCGGTCTGGCCCAGCGTGCGAGGGACGCAGGCCTTGGCATTTTGCTGGACATCCATTATTCGGACAGCTGGGCAGATCCCGGCCAGCAGACGAAGCCTGCCGCCTGGTCAACCCTCAGCTTTGCGCAGCTGAAGGACAGTGTCTACTGGTACACGCGGGATGTCGTCACTGCCATGCGTAGTGCCAACGTACTTCCGGAAATCGTCCAGATCGGCAATGAGATCATTTGTGGTATGCTCTGGGATGACGGGCGTGTCTGCGGGACCTTTGATACCTCCCGGCAATGGGGACAGCTGGGTGAACTTGCGGATATGGGGGTGCAGGCGGTACGAGATGCGGCGGATGGTGAGCCGGTGAAGGTCATGATCCATATCGACACGGGAGGAAACAACGAAGGGTCGAGATGGTTTCTTGACAACTTCATGTACGCAGGGCCGGATTTCGATATCATAGGGCTGTCGTTCTATCCATGGTGGCACGGGACGATGAATGACCTGAGTTCGAACCTGGATGATCTTGCCAGGGTTTACAAGCAGGAAATCATTCTGGTGGAGTCGGCCTATCCATGGACGCTTGACTGGTTCGACAACACACACAACATTGTCGGGCTGGAGAGCCAGCTTCATGAAGGGTACCCGGCCACCGTGGATGGACAGAGATCGTTCCTCACGGATGTAATGGCGATTGTAGGGGCGGCTCCAAACGGAAAGGGAACCGGCTTTTTCTACTGGGCACCGGAGTGGATTTCCGCTCCTTCTTACGGGTCCGCGTGGGAGAATCTTACCCTGTTCGATTTCCAGGGAGAGCTGCTTTCTTCGATCGGTGCATTCGACTCGACCGCCGTCTCGGTTCCGCAAGAGCCGTCACCCCGGCCATTCAGGCTCGACCAGAATTTTCCGAACCCGTTCAACCCGGCCACGACCATTCGGTTCACGCTGGAGCGATCAGCGCCGGTGCTGATCGAAGTCTTCGACCAGTTGGGACAGCGTACAGCTGTGTTGGTCGATCAGTATCTGGAAGCAGGTCCTCATGCCGTGACCTGGGATGCCACGGAGAAGGAAGGCGGCCCGGTCAGTGCGGGTGTATATTTCTACCGGTTGGCTTCCGCCGGCAAGTCGGCTCATGGAAAGATGATCCTGCTCGAATAGACAATGGAAACACTCCTCAGCATCGCCCTCGGTCTTGGCCTCAGCGTTGCCTGCGGCTTTCGCGTTTTCATGCCGTTTCTGCTCGCCGCTGTCGGCTCGGTTCTGGGCTATGTTCAACCGGGCGAAGGGTTTGAATGGATCGGGACGGTCCCGGCTCTGATTGTGTTCGGCACAGCGACCGTTCTTGAGATCCTTGCGTATTATCTTCCGTGGGTGGACAATCTGATGGACACCATCTCAACGCCGGTGGCTGTTCTTGCGGGGGCCCTTGCAACGGCATCGGTGTTGACGGACATGCCACCGCTGCTTCATTGGACCATCGCACTCATCGGCGGAGGGGGAGCGGCCGGGCTCGTCCAAAGCGCGACGGCGACAATCCGGGCCGGATCGACACTTGCAACCGGCGGGCTCGGAAATTTTGTCGTGGCAACATTCGAGTGGATAGGGGCTGCGGTTACCGCGATCCTTGCCATTTTCCTTCCTCTCGCAGCGTTCGCCATCTGCCTCGTTGTCGTCACCATCCTTTTGCGTCAGTCCCGGGCTCTCAGGAAGAACCGACATGTCGAAGGACCCTGATCTTCGGCATCGGAGCAAGTACCAGGTGATGATAACAACCGGCGAGGGGTCTGGAATCTTGCAATTTCAGTCCCTTTTTGTTAGGTTCAGTCATGGATGACCGGTTTCTGCAGGGGATCCATGAGTTCAACCGGCAATTCTTTTTTGAAGCCCACGATGTCTGGGAGGATCTGTGGATCGATACGACAGGGACTCACAGACTGTTTTACCAGGGATTGATTCAAACAGCGGTCGGGTTCTATCATCTTTCGAACCGGAATTTCAAAGGGGCGTGCAGCCAGTTTGACAAAGCCCGGGCGAAGCTGAATCAGTATCTTCCGCGATTTCATGGTATCGATACCGGGTCTCTCGTGGCTTCTCTCGACAGCTGTCTCCTCGATGCCGAGGCGTTACGGGACGGGCGGGGATCGGAGTTCGACGATCGGAAGATTCCGCAGATACATATAGTGTATGACTGAACCATTTCTGAAGATTTAATATTCACGGAGGTCCTTCCATGGCCACAACGATCACCGAAGAATGTATCAACTGCGGAGCATGCGAGCCCGAATGCCCGAACACCGCGATCTATGCCGGCGGGGTCCAGTTCGAGTACGGCGGGCAGATGTACGAACCAATATCCAATGACTTCTACTACATCGTGCCGGAGAAGTGTACCGAATGCGTCGGCCACTTCGAGCAGGAACAATGTGCGGCAGTCTGCCCGGTGGATTGTTGTGTTCCGGATCCGAACAGAGTCGAATCCGAAGAAGATCTGTTTGCCCGGGCGAAGATCCTTCATCCGGACAGGGAGTTTCCTGAGTTGTCCGAAGCAACATCACGCTTTCGCAAGACGGCCTGACGCCAGCCGCTCAGGCACAACCGCATTTCGAATCGGTGCTCCTGTCAACCGCTCACTGCGGAGGCCGGGACACCGATTTTTTTTCTTCCGCGAACGAAGGAACCTTTCCCGGAGTCTGCAATGAAAATAGGTCCCTATACCCTTCACGCCATTGAAACCGGGTCATTCGGGCTGGATGGTGGTGCGATGTTCGGTGTTGTCCCCCGGAACCTCTGGTCGAGAACAAACCCTCCGGATGAGAAGAACAGGATACGCATGTCTGCCCGCGCACTGCTCGCCGTGAGTGAGGACCGGAAGGTCCTGGTTGACGTCGGGAACGGGACGAAGTATTCGGACAAGCTCAGGTCCATCTACAAATTCGACAACAGTCAGCACGATCTGCTCTCTTCCCTCTCCCGGCACGGGATTGCACCCGGGGATATTACGGATGTTATTCTGACACATCTCCACTTCGATCACGCCGGCGGTTCGACGATCCTGGTTGACGGCACGCCGGCGCCGACATTTCCATCAGCCCGTTACTACGTCCAGAAAGATCACTGGCACGCCGCCCAGAATCCGACCGAACGTGACCGGGCGAGTTTCTTTCCGCACGATTTTGCTCCCCTGATGGATCACGGCCAGCTGGAATTGATTGACGGAGAAGGTGAGATCCTTCCCGGCATTTCAGTCAGACTGATGCATGGTCATACGACCGCCCTGCAATGTCCGATCGTCCATGACAATGCCGACACGCTCTTCTATTGTGCTGACCTGATGCCGACCACCTCTCACATTCCTGTTCCGTGGATCATGGCGTACGATCTCCGCCCGCTACAAACGCTGGAAGAAAAGAAGAGACTCCTTCCGGAAGCGGCTGAAGAAGGATGGACCCTCTTCTTCGAACACGACCCTGTCACCCCGGCGGCCACAGTCGGGCAATCTGACAAGGGATTTGTCCTTGGGGATCCGGTCGATCTTGAAGGGGGAAGCTGATGCCCCGGTTCGCGGCGGTCGCGACTACTGGCCAGATCCCGGCAGAGCGGTGCCGGCTTGTCACGGTCGACGATGAGGAGATCGCCCTCTGGCACCTTGGGGACGGCCGGTTCTGTGCGATCAGGAACTCATGTCCTCATCAGCATTTTTCCAAACTTCATGAAGGAACTCTCGAGGGGGAAATGCTTTCCTGTCCGATGCATGGCTGGACGTTCAGCCTGGTCGATGGTTCGGAGAAGGAGGGAAGAGGGAAAGCGAAAGTCTATCCGGTGCAGGTCGAAGGAGATCAGATCCTCATCGGCAAGCCGGACTGAATGACACAGGGACGGGTGAACGGGCACCGATGACTTCAGAACAGATCAGGGACAAAGCCCTTTCCCTCGGTTTTTCAAAGGTGGGCGTTGCCGGGATGGCAGGGCCCCTCCGGGAAGGTGACTTCCTGAAGCAGTGGCTCATCTCAGGCTACCATGGCACGATGGAGTGGATGAACCGGAATGTCGACCGGCGAACGGATCCATCCCTGATAGTGCCCGGAGCACGATCGGTGATCTGCCTGGCGATGAACTATGCCACGACCCATCGGCATGAGGAGGGCCCGGAATTCGGCAAGATCTCGCGCTATGCCTGGGGCGTCGATTACCACGATATCCTTGGGGGAAAGGTCAGAGAACTCTGGGAGTGGATGAAGGAGGCCGAACCATCGGCAGAGGGCCGCTTCTACGTGGACACAGGTCCGGTGATGGAGAAGGTATGGGCGCAACGGGCAGGTCTGGGGTGGATTGGCAAACACTCGAATCTCATCTCCCGCGATGCCGGATCATGGCTGTTCCTCGCAGAGATCATCACAACCCTCGACCTCGTCCCCGACCATCCCGAAACTGATCACTGCGGAACCTGTACGTTATGCATCGAAGCATGCCCGACCGACGCCATTGTGCAACCGTATGTCGTTGATTCGAACCGGTGTATCTCCTATCTTACCATCGAACATCGCGGCGATTTTGACGAGTCGATTCCTCTCGACGGATGGATCTACGGGTGTGACGTCTGCCAGGATGTCTGCCCGTGGAACGAGAAATTCTCGCAGCCGGCCGGCGCGGCCGGCCCTTTCGATCCCCGGGAAGGGAACCGGGCGCCGATCCTCCAGGAGTGGAAGGAAATGTCGCCCCAGGAGTTCTCCGAACGTTTCCGCGGGAGTCCGGTCAAACGAACGAAACGGGATGGACTGACGCGGAATATCAATAGAGTCATCGATCAGCGAACTACACCTCAGGGGAAGGGATGACACTTTTCCGGAGTATGATGCATCATACGTGACACAGAAAACTGCCTAAGGACTGAAACAAATGGAACATCACAGATTGATCATTATCGGTTCCGGCCCCGCCGGGTTGACAGCCGCTCTGTATGCGGCGCGGGCGAATCTCTCACCTCTCGTCTTCGAGGGAATCCAGCCGGGCGGACAACTGACGATTACAACCGACGTCGAAAACTATCCCGGTTTTCCGAAAGGAATCATGGGGCCCGAACTGATGGAGTTGTTCCGTGAACAGGCGACCCGATTTGGAGCAACGTCGGTCTTCAAGAACATCTCGAAAGTTGATTTGTCATCCCGTCCGTTCAAGCTCTGGTCTGACCAGGAGGCTTATTCGGCCGATGCTCTCATCGTGGCGACGGGCGCCTCCGCAAAACTTCTCGGACTTGGATCGGAGAAGGAGTACATGGGGTATGGCGTATCGGCCTGCGCGACCTGCGACGGCTTTTTCTTCCGGAATCAGGAGGTTGTCGTCGTCGGCGGCGGAGACACCGCCATGGAAGAAGCGACGTTTCTGACCAAGTTTGCATCGAAAGTTTCGATCGTGCACCGGAGGGAAGAACTGAGAGCTTCCAAGATCATGCAGGAGAAGGCGAAGAAAAACGAAAAGATTTCCTTTGTCTGGAATGCTGTCGTGGAGGAGATTCTTGGGAAGAATGAGGATGGGAAGAAATCTGTTACCGGTGTCCGGCTGAAGGACTCCCGGTCGGGCGCGGAGAAGGTCCTGAAGGCAGATGGCGTTTTTATCGGTATCGGACACAAGCCGAACACAGACCTGTTCAAGGGTCAGCTGGACATGAACAAAGTTGGATACCTCAGGACGGAGCCGGGGAGCACCAGGACCACCGTGGAAGGCGTTTTTGCCGCCGGTGATGTGGCCGACAGTGTGTACCGTCAGGCGGTGACCGCCGCCGGGACCGGATGCATGGCGGCGATTGATGCGGAGAAATTTCTGGAATCCCGGCACGACTGATCTGTTGTCACAGCGGTTTTTTTGCCACCATACCGTTCTTTTCAGGGTATCAGATGAAACATTGCACACAACTCCTTCTTGGGACAGCCCTCTTTCTTCTTCCCGCAGTCTCGTCTGCCGGTCCGCTGCAGGATCTTCTGAAATCCAGAGGGGGCGCGCTGGTTCAGACGGTTTCGGTGGAACAAACGAGCGAAGAAGCGTTCCAGCATTTTTTTGAACTGGTTGTCGACGAGCTGGAAAGGACCGGGTCCGGAGGGCTAGCGGACTCGCTCCGGTCCGTGATATCGGATCCGGATGAGGCTGAGGTGGTGCGGGATCAGCTGGCCTGGATCATTCATACGTTTGCGCGGGAGTACTACCGGGAGGCGATTATCCGCGAAACCGGTCAACTGATCAGGTTCAAAACATTTGCCACCGATGTGCCGAACCGTATGAATCCGGAGTTCCGTGCTCAGAAGGAATACCTCCGCGATCTGGTCGGAGGCCTCGGGCTTCAGTTCAATGATGTCGATGGTTACGTGCAGGAGATATGGATCGGAGGAGGGGAGCAGTCGTTCGGCATCATGTCACATTCGGATGTTCAGCCGGTTGAGCCGACCGAATGGACCCATGATCCATGGAGCGGCGCCGTTGTTGACGGGTTTCTCCGGGGACGGGGGTCCGTTGATGATAAGGGACCGATCTGCGCCGTCATCTACGGCATGCGGGCAATACTCGACTCAGGGTTTCCGATCAGGAGGAAAATTGTTCTGCTGATCGGAACCGATGAGGAATCGGCGAATGAGGATGTCGCGACATACCTGACGACCCACGCCCCGCCCGACCGGACAATAGTTGTTGATTCCAACTTCCCGGTGGTCTGCGCCGAGAAGGGGTGGGGCGGGATCTGGCTTACCCTTCCCCGGACCTCCGGTGCGCAATCCGGCGGGACCAGGATTGTCGACCTCGATGCCGGATTCTCCGCTTCGATTGTGCCGGAGAAAGCGACCGCGCGACTGGTTGTGAAGAACCCGGACCGCGATCTGAACAACCTTCGCATTCTGTCCGAAGAATTCATGGCCCTCCGCGCCGGCTCCTCGATCAACATCAGCGGGGCGCAGGATACGATGATTGTGACTGCGACCGGAAAATCTGTTCATGCCAGT
>JAOUDE010000420.1 GCA_029859455.1 Ignavibacteria bacterium
AAGGAGTTGCGATGATCGTTTTGCGTAAGCCATGACCCAGCTGTTTTTACTTCTACTCTCTCTTTCCCTCCGCATCCTCCCTCAACTTGAGATACGTTTGCTCTGTTGCTCTTGAATGAACGAACCTCCAGATAGTATATACCCTTCTCAAGGGTATCAGAGTACCATGGACAGCGAGAAACACGTACATCAGATTGAACCTCATTGACGCCAAGACCTCATGAAGGAAGAATAGATCAGCCAGGAGGATAATCGTTATTATGTTCATTATTGCCGGGTACGCGAACATCCCGTAAAGTACCCGAGTCAGGGATTTCTCGTTCTTCTGTCTATAGAGCGATGGAACGCTCCCTTCCTCAAATCTTTCGTAATAGTCAAATGTGGTATTGGACTTTGTCCCTTTGAACTGGAGCGCTTCATGGCTCATCGTAATAACGTCAAGGCGGAGCGAAAAGAGACCAGCGAGGAAACCCAGGACAACACTCTCTATCGTTCCGAGCCGCGCAAAATTACCTAGCCCGACACAGAAATAAAGCATCGGGACAACCAGCTCGTGACCCACCGTATCGAGATACTTCCCTGTGAGGCTTACCGTTCCACGGAATCTCGCCACCTCACCATCAACGTTGTCCAGGACAAAGCCGAATTGAAGGAGGATGAGCCCAACAAGAGTGAGACTCGGATCCACGAAAGAGAGCATGCCAGACCCGACAACCCCGACAAGGATCTGCCCAACTGTGACTTGATTGGCGGAGATGTCTAACCGGATCGCCAGAAAGGTAAGGACAATAGAAAAAGGGCGGATAAAGTACAATCCATATGCTCCCTGACGCTCTTCCGGGTTGATCCGGTATTTGAAGTTCTTGATCTCGGTGTACTTGACCTGCATATACGTTTACCGCAGCAAGGTTTCAATGTGTTGCTCAGCATATGAGAAGGCCTCAGGAGTGTCGACATCTATCCACATGCTGTCACCGATGTCTTCGGCCATCAACAGGTCCTTCTTCGCAATCGCCTGACAAGCATCGGTCAGCGAGCAATCTCCATCGACCCGACAGTCGTTCAGAACGGCAAATATAGAAGGAGTGCATTTGAACACACCGCAGTCTATTCCGTTATAATCGCTGAGTTCTTTATGAATTCTCCGAATGAGAGGCCCTTCGGTAAGCACTTTGGTCGCATCATCAATATCGAAAACCGCCTGAGTTCTCCTATCTACACCAAGAACGGTCTCGTTCGGACGAATGTGTGCCGAGGCAACCCGTGCCGCGAGGCTGGATTGAAAAAGATGATCACTCATTAGAAGAAGGAACTCAGGATCATTGCGGAGAATCGCTTCCGCACTTAACACCGAGACCCCGTTCTTCATTTCCCATTCGGGGTTTTCGTGATATACGACTCGCATTCCCTGGGGTCCTTCGGAACCAACCTGGCGCTGAATCTCTTCCCCTTTGAAGCCCGTAACCACAATGGACTCTTTGATTCCAACTTCCTGAAGCTGTGACAGGATATGTTCAATCAACGACCGCCCCGAGATCTGGAGGAGGCTTTTTGGCATATCGGGAGTCAATGGATGGAGCCTGGACCCTCTACCTGCAGCTATAATCAGGGCTCTCATCAGTTGCAATCAGGAAGTTGGTCGTGCGGTGGCACTTATGAGCCGGAGCGGGGTTCTAGTTCCATGAACATCGTCCCACTCCTTGAGAGATATCGGATGATCGGGCGGACCCCTGTGATTCTGTAGAATCTCATTATTTGTTTCTTAACGACATGGAATCCTGCCTTGCGGAGGAGAATCTCGAGCCGATACTCATCGAACTCATGAAAATGATCTTCACGCCAGAGGAACTTAGGCTTATTGATCGGTGTGGAAATGAACAATCTTCCATTTGAAGACAGGACACTCTTTACCTGCAAAAGGAAACGAAGTGGATTCATCAGGTGTTCTATGACCTCAAATGCCAACACTCTGTCAAACGATCCTGATAATCGAACGAGGTCGAGATCACCGTTGGTGCTTTCGATCTGAATACCGCACCGGTTCTGAATCATCTCCTTCAAAAGATTCGGTTCACCGCAGTCCAGCACCCTCCCACCAAGTTCACC
>JAOUDE010000421.1 GCA_029859455.1 Ignavibacteria bacterium
TTCTGTATCCCTCATTCAATCGACGAACGGAGTCCGGGACCCGAGGCGCCTCTCGGTCGGAAAGGTCCTGAGAATACCAGTCCCGAAAGCATCACAGGCTTATGCCTCTGCATCCCGTTCGGAGCGAGCGGATCCGCCCCCGGTACGGCGTAAATCGGTCGAGACAGGCCGCACCGTGGCCAAGCCACTTCCGTCTTCGAACAAAGTGAAGCTCTCGTATAGGGTCAAATCGGGGAATACCCTCGGCCATATCGCTGAGTGGTATGATTGCCGCGCCGCCGACCTGCGGAACTGGAACGGTATCCCGTATGGACGACCGATCCGGGTCGGCCAGATTCTCACCGTCTGGGTTGACGAATCGAAGAAGGAGTACTATCAGACCGTGGATAAATCAACGTTTGCCCAAAATGAGCGCCACTCAGGAACCCCGGCTCCTACCGGTCAGGAGACGATTGAAGAAGGCTCACAGCAGTATGTCGTGAGGTCAGGTGATTCACTCGACAAGATCGCCAGATCGCAAAAGGTGTCCATCGCCCAGCTTAAGAGGTGGAACAAGCTCACTTCGTCGACAATTCATCCGGGGCAGGTGCTCGTTGTCTTTCCGGATGCGAACAACAGTACTTCGACTGCCACAACCGCCGGAACTGCGCACGGGACAGAAAATGGGACACGGATGATCTACAAGGTCCGAAAAGGAGATACCCTCTGGGAAATTGCACGGGCGCACAACGTCGGTGAGTCGGATCTGAAAAGCTGGAACAAGCTGAGGAAGAGCACAATCTACGCAGGTCAGGAACTGGTCATTTATCAGACCGGTGTGGAGTAATCAGGCGAGGAGCGGGGAAGCAGTAACATCCATCTGTATGGAGCGGAGAGGGGGGGATTCGAACCCCCGATAGAGTGTTACCCCTATAACGGTTTAGCAAACCGCCGCCTTCAGCCACTCGGCCACCTCTCCATACATAAAAATCAGTCAGAATGTAGCGAAATTTGAACGGGCAGTCAAGAAGCGGGCCGAATGCCGTGTTGATTCTCACGACGTTTTTTTGCAGCTTCAAAAAGAGGTTCTGCTAGACTCCCCGGTGGAGCCGTTTCCCGAGATACGAGGGAAGACCTGCCTTCCGGATTGCCTTCGCTGTATTTTTGGTATCGTAAGCGACACGGTGGAGGTTGTACGTCTTCTCTTCCTCATCGAACACGCCAAAAGCAGAGCGGGGATTATGGTCGCGGGGTTGCCCGACGCTTCCTGCATTAATCAGGTGTCTTCGTCCTTCGAGAAAGTCCCCGGCTGAGAAATTATCAGCGACGATGATCGGCACATGGGTATGTCCGATAAAGCAAACCGGCGTATCGAAAGAATTGAAGCAGTCGATTGCCTGATTCAGTGTAAGGATGTACTCCCATTCTCCGGGGTTGACCGGCGAAGAGTGAACGATCGTGATGCCCGGCAATGTGGCTTTAAGAGGGAGCTCCCGAAGATAGTCCAGGTTCTCCTGCGAGATGTTCTCCTGCGTCCATTCAATTGCAGCCCGTCCGAACTGATTGAAGTGATCGAGCGGTGTTTCACCGCATGTGCCACTGTCGTGATTTCCCTTGACAACTGCCGAACAGCGGGACCGGATCAGATCAACGCATTCATTCGGATGAGGTCCATAACCGACAATATCACCGAGGCAGAGTATCGTTGAAACCTCGAGATCATCGATGCGGCGGAGGACGGCCTCGAGTGCCTCAAGATTTGAGTGGATGTCCGATATAACAGCAGTCTTCATCGCTTCGAGTTTCGAAACCAATTAACAGGATGCTCCCTGAAAAGCAAGCCGCTCATATCGTTTCGTGGATGGTTTCTCTCGTTGAATCTCCTTCTTCTCTCCGTCGGAATCCCGGATGGCCTCGACGCTGCTCCCCAGTTTTCCGCCGATTCGTTTGTTCCATCGCCGGATGATCCGGAGGAAGGGGACAGCAAGGAGATCGATGCACGGTTGAAGAAGCTTGGCCTGACAAGGGAAGAGGCGATGAGAAAGGCGGATGAGTCCGGAATGCCGGTAGGAGAGTTCCTCCTGGACTCGACCGCTGTCGCGGCCG
>JAOUDE010000100.1 GCA_029859455.1 Ignavibacteria bacterium
TCGCGACTTTTTCTTCCTCTGTTGTGGCATCATTGCATGGTTTAAGCCCGTCGTCTCCGCTTATGAATAATCGTAAGAGTTTCATAAATGGATATTGATCGGGCCATTCCTTCTCTGCGGCTTCCTTCGGAAGTCGCTTCCTGAGGCCAACTTACGGTTAGAGCCTGTCTCTGGCACTCCGCTTGCGCAATCCAGCATAGAGTATGAGGATGGATTGCAAGATCGCAGCATGAGTTTCATGTTGTGGAGCATCCTGTTTGTTCGTCCAAATTGAAGGAATAATGAAATGAGCGGAACAGGTTTCTTTGCATCCTTGTTTATGGCGTTCTTCGTAGCGTTCGTTCTTGAGTGTGAGCTTCTCGCGGCCCGCTACCTTGTAAGGACGCAATCGCCGCGACCTCTTGGCCAAGCCCCATACACCTGGGGTTACTTCTTTGGGATAAACGGGATGGTTAGTGCAGCCTTGATCATCCTTGCTCTATCGATAGTTCCGGAAATCAGCATTCTATTCAGGTTCTTTGCGAGTCTCGTCGTAGTCCTTGTATGGGGTATTCCGGGCTATTTTGTTATCCAGAGGAAGAAATGGGGTTGGGTGATCCTCACACTCATGAGTGTCAACCCGATTGTTTGGGTTATCAACTATGCCTACGGAAAGAACCGGTAGAAAGAACTTGGTTGAACTCAACCCGCCTGGACGGTATGAGTTGCTTTCCAACGGAAACAGGAGGAATCGAGGCGTGATTATCTGAGAATGCAGTGACATGGAACGCAGCCGGGATGACAAAGTGGGGTGTATTTTTTTCGGTTGGTGGCGGAGGAGTTTATTCAAATAAGAAGCTTGACCGTGGTGAAGTGATCCGCTTTCTTACAACATGATGATTGAGAAATCAATATCCAGGCCCCCCCCAAGCTACTTCGGGATTGATCAGGAGCCCGAGGAATCTCCTTTTCTGCCGAGAAACGTGTTGAAGCTGTTTCTGCGGCCGGGAGAATTCTTCTCAGGTCGACTTGCACTCGAGGAGCCAGTCAATTACTTCATAGTGGCATGGATCGTTGGAATAGCAGGGGCCGTTGGCCGTTTTGATCAACAACTCCTGAGGCCCGAGCCAAAACAATTGTTTGTTCTTGTCTCGGAATCATGGATTCTCTTTTGGCTCTTCGTCTTGGTAGCAGGGGCGATAGGGAGTGTCGGGATCTGGTGGATAGGTGGTTGGTGGTATCATGTTCGAATTAGGTGGTCTGGATGCAAAGAGCCCGACAAGACACTGGCGAGACTTGTGTATATCTATTCATCTTTAGTCCAGGCAGGGCCTTCGGTGCTGCTAACCCTGATTTGGACATTCTATTTTGCGAACTATTACGAGGCTTTTGGTGCTGACGAATTGGTCTCGGTTGTGATCCTGATATTTCCATTCTGGTCAATAGCATGCAGCTATATAGGGGTTCGGACGCGTTTCGAGGTTGAAACATGGAAGGCCTTTATCTGGTTCGTGATTCTTCCGGCGATCGTATTCATAGTTGCATTCGGACTGATTGCATACATGCTTGCCCGAATTTGAACATCAGCATATCAAATGATGTGCGCATCACCCTTCACAGAATTCATAGCGACCGGTGGCTGTCCGGCGATCACGAGGTGCTTGCCATCACGAACAGGCATGTGAGATTGTGATAGCGCAGCGAGATATTCACACAAGTTATTGACACAGGCAGGTTTACGGGTTATCTTGCCATAGCCGGAGTCAAACTTCCACGGTCCGGCAGATCGACTCACCTTTTGTGTTTTGTTCTTTCAATCTCATGTTGTTGCCACGCCAACAAACGGGGTCTCGTAGTGATTTATCAGAACAATGAACCATTCCCTGTGTCATTGGTCCCTCTGACCTCGGGAAGGAATTGGCGAGTAACAGTTGTCTCTGCCGCTTTTCTCTGTCTGTTGGTCTTGCCCGCGACTTCTATCGCACAATCCCCGCACCCAAAGGCCCTCTTCGATTCCACCGACGTTGCAGAATTACTCCTCCGGAAGGATGGATCTCATAGCACAGTGTGGGCGGCACTGCTCGATGAGATCTCTGAGTATGGTCCTCCATCGGAGTTCTTTATCAATGAAGCATCTGCCTATGGTGAACGACTCCTCAACCTGGCTCTGGTTGCCATGATCGACAGCACTGCCGGGTCACCACCGGCGAAGGATCTTTTTCTGGATTACTTTGACGCCATGAGATCCTATGCCGAATGGGATAACGTGGTACCATTTAATTCGGACATTATTGTCTCTGCCTATCTTATGACACTTGCCTTGTCCTACGACCTCCACTATTCGGGTCTCGGCGAGGAACGCAGGGAAGAAACGGCCGATCTTCTGCTCGCGAAGGCAACAGAGTGGGAGGCAGATTCCCCCTGGTTTCCCGGGGAGGAGCATGTTGATGAATACGGTGAGATTCTCTGGGACTGGAGACCCTGGTTTACGGGTAACCACGCCTTTCGGAACTATGCCGGTGTGGCATCGGTCGCATTCATTCTTTCGGGAGAACGAGACACCCAGGCACTGATTGACAGGACGGAGGAGATTCTGGTTACCGTGAGCGGAATCCTCCCGCCAGATGGATCTCTCTCGGAGGGGGCCGACTACAATATGGTGACCAAACTACCCTTCCTGGTCTGGATGACAATCAGGGACAACTACCTCTCGACGAACAGTCTTCTGGAGTATGCGTGGTTCAATGAAAGTGTCATGTTCGATCTGTATTCGATTCTGCCCGGTGGAGAGGACAATTTCGGGGGAACGTTACAGTTTGGTGATGCCCGAACGAGGCCACGGGTTCCTTTTCTGGGTATTGAGGGGAGACTGGGAGCATCCGGTCTGCCAAATGCGCCGGTTGCACAGTGGATTGCCGAACAACTCGATGATGAATCGTATGACTGCTTCACATATCTCTGGTCAAATCCGGGTCCCGCCATTGCACAAATCGAGCAGGTACCGACCTGGCATACCTTCCCTGATCGGGGACTCTTTGTCTGGAGATCATCATGGGCCGATACAGCTGTTCATTTTGCAATCAAGTCGGGTCCGTCCTTTGGGGGGCATGATCAGCCCGACATCGGGAGCATTGTCCTGTCAAAAGCGGGAATCCCATACCTGACTGATTACGGAATCTCCCGGTGTTTCAGAACAGACGAACACAATGTCATTCTCGTTGACGGTGAAGGTCAGTATGGAGAGATGGAGGGGGGGGGCCCGGGGGGCGAACCGATACACCCGGATCACTGGGGCACCCTTTCGGTTCTGCTGGGAGACAACGGATTCTTTGATGTTGTTGCAGATCCCACAAAGATCTACAAGAACCCGCTTCTTGACTCCTGGAAACGCGAAGTCATCGGAATCGGCGGTGAGATCTTTGTGGTTCGTGACTGGATCGATGCAAGCCAGTCGGTACGTATCGAGCATCTCTTCCATTCATTCAAATCGGAACCGTATGACGGCGACGGAGTTGATCTTCAGTTTCAACCATCGTTCCCGTATGACGCCAATCCGTGGACGTCTGATACAACAGGAGAGTATCTGCTCGAACCGAGAGCGGGAGCGATGCCGATGTACGTGACGGACGTTTCGATTGATGCATGGAATCCGGCAATCGAGGCCAGTTGGTACATACCGAAAGTCCTCCCTGACGGGAGCAAGCATGAAATCGAGGGCTGCGGCATGGAAGCGCTGGTTCAGCTCGGCGGACGGCTTCGCAGGTCGCGTACCGGCAGCGATATGTCTTCTCTCGTCGCCCTTCGATTCGATCCTTCAATTGCCGCCGTTCCGGTCAGTGCGACTTCAGGAGAGGGGATCCGGCTCACGAGAGATGATGAAGACTTTGCGGTGATTGTGTGGCCCGACACGCCTTCCCGGACCAATATCGCCGGGCTCCAGATTGAAGCGAGCATGGCGGGACTCCGGTCCGACTCGCTGGAATTCTTTGGAAGGGAAGTAACGCTGTTCCGGGGAGAAGGGAGCAGGAGTTTTCTTATCTCCTCGAATCAGCCGCTTTCCACCTATGTGCGGCATCAGACCGGGTTCGCTGATTCTTCCCTGTTTCTCCTGAATACAACAGCGACTTCAACAACAGTTTTTCTTTCGTGTCCTGTCCAGCCGGTCAGCGTTTCGCTCGACGGCGTTCCGTTCTCCGGCTACCGATGGAAGAACGGAGCCCTCAGGTTCATCAACCTCACTCCCGGAGAGTATCGCTTTACTGCACAATTCCCGGGTTCCCAAAACAGGGAAGATCAGAGTGAGGTTATCCCGGCTCTGCTCTCAGGTATCCGGAATTATCCGAACCCGTTCAATCCGTCGACGACAATCCGCTATCGACTCGGAGCGGACTCACCGGTGACACTGAAAGTCTATAACGTGCTTGGCCAGGAAGTGGTGACACTTGTCGATGGGTTCCAGAAGGCTGGCGACCAGTCCGTTGTCTGGCATGGTACCAACAATCTCGGTCAGGCTGTTGCTTCCGGTCTGTACTTCTATCGGATTCAAACGGGCAGCATTCTCAAGACACACAAGATGCTGTTCGCAAAGTAATCGGTATCCCCTGGGCTGAAAGATGTCCATTCGGGGCAACCTGTACATAATCCGTCCGACTGAATAGATAGCGGGAGTGCCATCGCTTAGATCAACAAAGGAGGCACTGTTGCGATACCAAAACCTGGTCCTTTCTCTCTCTGCTGTCTGTCTGCTCTGCTTCCTTCAGTCGCGTTCGCATGCCCAGATCACAGAATTCAAACTGAGCCCGTCAGACGGGGCCGGCACAGACCTTTTCGGGCGCGCTATAGCGGTCACCGATAGTTTCGTGATCGTCGGTGCACAGGAGGATGATGACGGTGGGTCTAATACCGGGTCAGCCTATTTGTATACGAGAGCTGGGTCGTCCTGGGAGAACGAAGTAAAGCTCAACCCCATGATTGCGGGTGTCAACGACCAGTTCGGGACAGCCGTAGCGCTGACAAACGACTATGCCGTTATCGGTGAGCCGTTCGACGGTCCGGAGAGGGGAGAGGTCTATCTGTTCGGGCGCAACGGATCAGCGTGGACTGAGGTTGCGACACTGAGAGCCTCTGACGGAACGTTCTGGGATTACTTTGGATCTTCTGTCTCTATCGAAGGAACGACGATTGTTGTCGGAGCGTACGGGAACGATCAGGGTAGGGGAGCCGCTTACGTTTTCGTCCTCGAATCCGGGTCATGGGTGGAGCAGGCCAAACTAACCGCAAGTGATGCTGAGGTATCCGATTACTTTGGGATTGATGTAGCAATCTCCGGCGACCGGATTCTGGTCGGAGCGCAATGGAATGATGAGGGAGCTGAGAATGCCGGAGCGGGTTACATCTTCCTGCGACAGGGATCTGACTGGATTGAGGAGGCGAAGTTGATGGCGGACGACCCGGGATTCGGCTTGCTCCTCGGCGCATCAGTTTCACTGAGCGGGAATACAGCAATCCTTGGCGCACGAGGTGACGATCACGCCGGTCTTAGCACAGGCTCCGCATATGTTTTCACAGAGTCAGCCGGCTCATGGAGCCAGGAGGCAAAACTGACTGCGTCAGATGCAAGTCTCGCAGATTTCTTCGGGACCGATGTATCGATCAGTGAATCGACAGCCCTTGTCGGCGCGCTGGGCGACGATGACCTCGGGTCTTCCTCCGGTTCCGTCTATGTGTTCTCCAGAGTCGAAGGGGTGTGGGTTGAGACCGATAAATGGACTGCGTCCGACGGGGAGGCGAGCGATCATTTCGGTGAAGCGGTAGTGATCAGCGGAGAAGTTGCAGCCATCGGTGCACCGGAGGCATACGGCTCTTCGGAGGCCGGAGCGGCATACATGTATACCGGATTCTCAGTCGTGCTGGCGTGTGATGAGATTGATTTCTTCGGCGCGAAATGTAATGCCACCGGCAAACTCCAGACCATGGTAAAGCTGTTCAACTCGACAACGTTCGCCGGACAGGAGGTCCAATTCCTGGTCGATGATTCGCTCTACTCGGTTGAGTTGATGACGAACGGTATTCATTCCATAGCCCGGCTCGAGGTCCCCGGAGCGGGATTTGGTCAGCACTCAGTGACCCTTGTTGATCCGGAGGGATGTTACCAGCCGGCAGTCTTCAATTGCCAGGTGAGTCAGCGCTCAGATCTGTTTGATGATCTCTGGGAATGGACCGGCGAACTTCCTTCTGATTCGGCCCGAATGGAACTTGTCCCGGGCGAAACGAGGCTGATCGGCAACTTCCCCAATCCGTTCAACCCTTCGACCACCATTCACTTTACCATTGGCGAACCACAACGGGTAGCGCTGGAAGTGTATAACATCCTTGGTCAGCTGGTCAGAACTGTTGTCAGCGGGTTTCAGGAGGCCGGATCATACGACGCGGTGTGGGATGGAAAAGATGATGCGGGCATGGCTGTTTCCAGCGGGATATATATCTACAAATTGACAGCAGGAGCCCTCGTTCAGTCGGGGCAGATGCTGCTTGTCAAGTAAGTCCGGGTGGCTGGCTCCCCCAAACATTCAGATGAATCCCGCGGTCGCTCAGTTATCTGCAAGAAATCGCAGCTCTTTCTGAAATTGAGAACAGGATACTCCCACTTCTGTTCATTGCTCCAGAACTCTCTTGTTCTAAACCGCCTGTCCCGCCGCGAATCCGGAAGCCCATGCCCACTGGAAGTTGTATCCGCCGAGATGTCCGGTGACATCGACCACTTCGCCGATGAAGTAAAGCCCCGGTACCTTTGCCGATTCCATCGTTTTTGAAGAAAGCTCTGATGTATCCACTCCCCCGCAGGTTACCTCCGCTTTCGCATATCCTTCTGTTCCGTCCGGTACGATTCTCCAGCCGTGGAGCTGTTCCGCAAGTGAGCGAAGCTGGGCGGGAGAGTATCTGTTGAGCGGCATCGACGGGAAGAAACGCTGGCACCAGAGTCGGGCCAAACGTTTGGGAACGATTTCGGCAAGCGCGGTTGCAAGTTCGGTTTGTGATCGCTGGCGTTCTGTAAGGAACCCGGCCAGGTCCCGCTCGGGGGAGAGATTGAGCGTCAGGGGAACCCCGGGTTCCCAATACGACGATCCCTGCAGGATTGCCGGCCCGCTGAGCCCCCGGTGCGTGAACAGAAGGTTCTCCCTGAACGATGTTTTTCCCACAGTCACAATTGCATCAACGGACACCCCGCTCAGTTCCGAGAACAATCGCTCATCCTGTGCGAACCGCAGCGGCACAAGGCCCGGTCTTGCCGGGACGATGGCGAGTCCGAGTTGACGCGCAACTCTGTACCCGAAATCGCTCGCACCGAGCTTCGGGATCGAGAGTCCTCCCGTCGCCACAACAAGTGAATCCGCGCTGAGCTTTCCTTCCCCTGTCGCCACAGTAAACGGTCCTTCATTGGTGACGGAGCTGACGTGGCATGAAGTCCGGATCCGTACACCGGCGGCACGGCATTCCACACTCAGCATATCAATGATCTGCTGGGAGCTGTCATTGCAAAACAGTTGCCCGAGCTTCTTCTCGTGATATCCGATTCCGTGGCGTTCGACCAACGCGAGAAAATCGCTCGGCGTGTAGCGGGCCAGGGCGGAACGGCTGAAATGTGGATTCGCGGAGACGTAATGCTCGGGGTCCGTTATCAGATTGGTGAAATTGCAACGGCCGCCGCCGGAGATGCGGATCTTCTTCCCGATCACATCATTTCGTTCGAGGACCAGGACCGTCCTCCCGCGCTTACCCGCTTCGATGGCACACATCAGTCCCGCGGCACCGGCTCCCAGTATGATGACGTCCCACCTCAATCGGAACCGTTTCCCTGTTCGTCGAACCGTCGTACCGCATGCTCGCCCGGCCTGGTCATCTGGTCCTTCAGTACGAAATAGACCGAAGCAATGATAAGGATGCTGGTGAGGGCGATCGTAACGGTGATCTCTTCCCCTGCAAAAGCCCAGCCGAGGGCAACGGCGATAATCGGGTTGACATACGTATGCGTTGCGACACGCGTTGCTGAAGTTGTTTTCAGAAGCCAGACGTACGATGAGAAGGCGATAATCGAGCCGAACACGATGAGATACGCGAGGGAGAGGAGAGAGGTCAGCGTGATATTCCCCCGCAGCGATTCGCCGGTCACAACGCTTGTGAGAATGAGAAACGTTCCACCGATCAGCAGTTCAGCGCCGGCTGTAATCGCCGGTGATTTCGGCAGGCGAGCGACCCTCAGGTACACCGCCCCGGAGGACCATGAAATGGCGGCCAGAAGAATCACCATCGAACCGATCAGGTCGACACTTCCGCTGCCGAATGCCTCCATCGGGTCGATGAGTACGACAATGCCGGCAAGACCGAAAAGAAGCCCGAGCATTCCTCTGGCCCCCATTCTGAAGTTCCGGATCATCATCCATTCGATTGCCGCGATCCAGATCGGTTCCGGAGCAATGAGCAGCGCGGCGACGCCGGAGGAAACACGTTGCTGTCCCCAGG
>JAOUDE010000422.1 GCA_029859455.1 Ignavibacteria bacterium
CTGAAGGGGGGAATGTCTCCGCGCTATAGTCCAACCGGTCATCTTCTCTATTCCCGCGGGGACGCGATCTATGCAGCTCCCTTTGACCCGGACAACCTTGAGATCCTGGGACCCTCGGTCGAAGTTGCCACAGGTGGAGGTGCGAACCCACTCTCCGGATCCGCTTCCTGGGCACTGTCTGATGACGGCATGCTCGTGAAATCATTCGGCGGAGCGTGGGACTTCGATCTGTTTCGCGTTTCACGCCTTGACCATTCAGGAAAACTGACCGCCATCCTCCCTGAGGCAAGGCCGTACAACTCCGTGACTGTCTCGCCTGATGGAAAGAAAATTGCGATGGATATCAGCGCGGCGAATGAGGATATCTGGGTGAGCGACATCTCCCGCAAGACGGTGACCCGGCTGACATTCGGCGGAGGAAATAATGTTGCGCCGGTCTGGAGCCCGGATGGCGAACATCTGATTTACAGTTCAGCAGAAAGCGGTACTCCGAATCTGATCCGGAGCCGTTGGGACGGGACCGGAGCAAGTGAGGTACTCACGAACTCTCCCGGTGCAAAGTTTGCTACGTCAGTCCGTTATGACGGGTCAGCCATATTGTATTACCAGGGCGGAGATGTGTGGCAGCTTTCTCTCAACAATGGGAGGGATCCGACTCCGTTTGTCAATTCTCAATTTGAGGAATGGGGAGCGAAGTTTTCTCCCGACGGAAATTGGGTTGTCTATGTGTCGACCGAGTCGGGAAATCCGGAGGCCTATGTCACCGGTTACCCGGACAGGCGGGGAAAATGGCAGGTCTCGTCCGCAGGCGGCAGAGGCAGCAATGATCCGTTCTGGTCCCGGGACGGAAAACAGTTGTTCTATGGTGAGGCCAACCGATTGATGGTCGTCGATGTGAACACAACCCCCGGGTTCAGAGTGACATCTCCGAGGGTCCACCTGACGCTTCCTCCCGGGATATTCGCGGTCGCCGAAGCACTGCGGGATGGGAGCGGATTCCTTGTCCTGACCCTCAACCAGGACCGCGAAATGATCCGTGAGATAGAAGTCGTCGTGGGATGGCATAAGGAATTGCTCAGAAAGATGAAACAGTGAGGTCGGTTGATCTCCTTGTGAGTCACGACGAATCGCCCCCATGAGAATACTTCCCGATTCAACGACATACCTTCTCAAGCTGCGCACCAGCCGGAAGAACCTGCGGCTTCTCGCCCTTCTCGTCACTCTGATGGTAGGGCTCGTGGCCGTGTACTCGGTTCTCTTCAGGTTCATCATGGAATATGAAGGAAAGGAGTACAGCTGGATTGCTGCAGTGTATTGGACCACGACGAATATGTCGACACTCGGCCTCGGCGATATCGCTTTCCTCAGCGATCTGGGCCGGGCTTTTACCGTCGTGGTACATAGCTCCGGTCTGATCATTCTTCTTATCCTCATCCCATTCCTTTTTGTTCAGCTTTTTCAATCTTCAGCAAGAGCACCGAGGCAGCTCCCGGCCGGAACGAAAGGACATGTTATTCTCACGAATTACGATCCTCTCACCGTTGCCCTGATCCGGCGGTTGAACAGTTTCCGGCTACCGTATGCACTCGTTCTCGAGGACATCACACAGGCGCTTCACCTGCACGATCAGGGACTCCGCGTGGTTGTGGGCGATCTGAACAACCCTGAAACGTTCGTGAATGTGTGTGCCGGCAAAGCGGCGCTGATTGCCAGCACATCGACCGATGAGGTCAATACGAATATCGCCTACACGGTCAGGGAGGTGTCGTCGACCGTTCCGCTGATTTCGACAGGACACGGATCGGTCTCTGTGGAGATCCTGAAGGGTGCAGGAAGCACCAGGGTTCTTCAGCTGGCTGACATGATGGGGCAGGCGCTCGCCCGGAGGATCCTCGGTGCTGACGCTATGGCGCACGTCGTCGGGCAGGTGGACGATCTCCTTATTGCCGAAGCGACAGCGGCAGGAACCCCCCTCGTAGGCAAGACGCTTCAGGAAACAAAGTTCCGGGAGATGGTGGGGACGACAATTGTCGGGATCTGGGAACGGGGAGAATTCAGGGCGGCGACCCC
>JAOUDE010000423.1 GCA_029859455.1 Ignavibacteria bacterium
ATCGGCTCTGAGGAGGTCCAACTGACAGTGGTCAATCAAACGAGTCACTTCATTCACGTTATCATGAACGGCGATTCCTATCTGTACGTCGGACCGCGGGGATCGGCGGTTTTCGAAGCATCCGCTGAAACTCAGACGAGTATCCTTGCGGTCGCCTTCTATGCACCCGCCCAGGGTATTCAGGGAAGGGCGAGCGAGCACTTCGTCCTCGGGGGAGAGGTGCTGACGACCGACTGTCACTACGGAAGGGGAAGCTCCTGCGCCACGCAGCCCACGTTTCCTTCAGTCAGCTGGGCTGTCACTCCGGAGTTGCTGGCTCAGGACACGCTTGGAGTCTCGCCAGAGGAGATACTCCCATGATCAGCAGACCTTTCAGAATCGTGTGGCTGGTCCTGTTCCTGATCCGGCCTTCTGTTTCAAGTGCCCAGGAAGCAGCGGTCGACTCGATCGCGCCCTCGGTTTCAATCGGCATCCGGGCAGGCTACGGATGGGGGATCGGCGACTGGACCAGGCACCGTTATGCACCGGTGGACCATCTCAAGCCGACCCTGACGTACGGAGGAGATCTGGAGATACCCCTATCCTATAAGGTGGGGCTGGGTCTCAGTGTCGACTACACCCGGCTGGACACCGGTGCCTGGGAGGAGTATGCCGCATCGCAGGAAAGTTTCGTCAAAGCTTCCGCATCTCTGATCAACGCGGGGATCTCGATCCGGCCATACCTGCGCAGGAAGGCGCCTTCCTATGTTAAGCTTGAAATCGGCGCGTTCCTCTCATTCGGCTCCGGACAGGAAGTCTCGGAGTACAGCTATCAGTATGACTTCCTCGGAAGCCCCTGCTTCGGAATGCTGCTCGGACTGGAGTATGAATACCTCCTCAGCTCGGCCATCTCGTTCACCATCAAGGGAGCGTTCGTGTTCATCCCGTCGGGGGTCAGCTATGCGGACAAGTACCATCGCGACATCCTCACAGCTCCCGTTACCGGAGGGTTCAGGATTTACATGTAATGGAACGGCACTGTTTTGAATTTCGACACAACAAGTACGAAGGAGGGCATCATGAAAACGATTGCCGCCGTCCTGCTCGCAGCTCTCTTCACGATGACAGGATGTGTGTCGACGCATCAGGTCGACTTGGCACGGCCAGATACCTGGGTGCCGGAGGCACAGGAGCATTTTCTGGGTAAGGAGATCGATATCCGCACAACCGATGGAACCGGCCACACAGGGGAACTGCTTCAACTCAGCAGCGACTCGCTCAGACTCCGGACCGATGAGAGCGCATCCATCGTGGAAAAGCCCCTTGCACAGGTGGTGTATCTTGGCCAGTCGCCGGGGGCCGCGGGGCCTGTCCTTGGGGGACTGGGTGGTATTTTCGTGGGAGCCCTGGCGGGAGGCGCTCTCGCAGGATCAACAACAGAACCGGATGTGAGGTCCTTAGGTTTCAACACGGTGGGAGCTACTATCAGTGGAGCCATGGTTGGCGGCATAATCGGAGGGGTTCTCGGAATTGTAATCGGGAGTCTGGCCGGATCAGTTGATCAGTATGTGGTCCTCCAAACCGCAAGAAGCATGACCCCTGAGCGTCAGGAAAACGAACCGGTACACCCGGAACCATCACGACACTCCGAGTAGAAAGGCAGGTTAATTACGTCATGCGGGCAACCTGTGTGCTTGGTCTGATAGCAGGAACTCTTCTAAGCGTCACCCCCGGATGCAGCCTCATAGGCTTTGGTCTCGGGGCAGCCGCAGATTCTGTCCCCGCCGATACGTCATCGACGACGGAATGGTCTGACTGGAATCTCCAGGAACATGACTCCATCACAGTGCTGCTCTCCTCCGGGGTGACACTCAGGGGAGTGTTCCGCGGTGTCTCATTGCTTCCTGACATGACCTACGAACAGCGGTACGCTGCCGGTCCAGTAGATCCGGATATCTCTCTTCCTCAACTCTACGACTCTATTATCGTCACCATGGACCCGTCATCGTACGGGATATGGAAGGCTGAGGGAGTGTTCCTCGGATTCTCGCTCGACAAGAATCTCTCCGGCACCCATATCCTCATGAC
>JAOUDE010000101.1 GCA_029859455.1 Ignavibacteria bacterium
GGAACACAAGACACTCCTCCAGTCGATCAGAGATACGGCCGGCAAGTGAATGCAGAGCGATCTCGACGGCCTCAGGGGTGGCTGCCTCCCGTAGTACCGGTCGTTTCAGATATCTGCGCCATCCTTTCGGCCTGGGTTTTGACGACGAAGCTCGTCGGGCATGCTCAGAGCGGAACCATCGTCCTGGTGGCATTGGTCACATTCCTGTTGTTCCAGCTCTCGGCGGGATCCTATCGGCTTGCCGGCCTCATTCCGGTTGGCCGTGAGTGCGGGATCGCCACACGGTCATTCATTCTGGGCGCGGCGACAGTATCGACGTTCGCCTTCTTCTCCGCGGGTGCTTTGCCTGCACAGGCGACCCTTCTGTCTTTCTTCCTCTTTCTCCCGCCTGCTTTTCTGCTCTGGCATGCGCCCCGATGGTATTGGAGCTTCCGGGCGAGAAAGCGCTCTCCCGGCATCCGGACGATGATTGTCGGACCCGGGCCGGGTGCTTCCAGGCTGAGCGATCTTATCAAAACGATGCGCCGTTTTGATCTGGTTGCAGTCACCAACCTTCCGGCCGGGGTGCAGGCTGTCGCTCATTCAGGCAATCTGATCCCCGAGCTCAAGGAACAGATCATCAGGTCCGGGATCGAGTTACTCCTTATCTCTTTCCAGGATCTGAACGGCTCGACAACAACGTTCCTGGACCTCTTTGCTTCAACCGGAGTGCAGATTCGACTGGTCCCTTCCGAGTCAGAGTTTCTGAGATCAGAGGCCGGGATTGAAGACCTGACGAGCATTCCGGTTCCCTCTGTTTCGCCCCCTCCCGGCACACACGAGTGGATTCACAGGGCCTTCGATCTGGCCTGCAGTCTTCTCATCGCCGGTGTACTCTCTCCGGTTCTCCTCCTTGTTGCCTGTGCCGTGAGGATGACTTCGGCAGGCCCTGTCTTCTTCAAACAACAACGAAGCATCAATGGTCTCGATACACCCTTCATGGTCTACAAATTCCGGAGCATGAACGATCGAAAATCGACATCCAACGGACGGGACGGCCAGACCAAGATCAAGGACGATCCACGTGTGACTGCGCTCGGTCGACTGATGCGACGGTACAGTATCGATGAACTCCCTCAGCTGCTGAACATCTTCAGGGGGGAAATGAGCCTGGTCGGACCAAGACCTTTGCCGGAAGAAGATTTCGAGGCGATCCGGATCGATGGTCCCTCCGGGTCACTCTGTTCAGCCCGCTCCGGCGTCAAGCCGGGACTGACCGGCCTCTGGCAGATCTCCGGGCGAAGCGATCTTGGCTTCCGGGAGATGCTCCTTCTTGATATTTACTACATCGAGAACCGGTCGGTCCTCTTCGATCTGGAAATCCTTCTCCGAACCGTCCCCGCCGTCCTGTTCGGAAAAGGCGCATACTGAGCCTGCTTTCGGGTTTGCCCTCTTTTTCGTACACTTATCCATTCTGAACTTGTGACACGAAACAGGACGTTCTTGTGAAACTCAGCGTAATTGGTACTGGATACGTAGGGCTGGTTGTGGGCACCTGTCTTGCAGAAACCGGCAATGATGTGATTTGCGTCGATGTGGATGAGAAGAAGCTCAAGATGTTGCGCGAAGGTGTCTCTCCGATCTACGAACCGGGCTTGTCCGATCTGCTTCGAAAGAACATTCATGAACAACGACTTGATTTTACGTCGGACCTGAAGAAGGCTGTTCACCACTCGGAAGTAATCTTTCTTGCCCTGCCGACCCCTCCGGCCGAAGATGGCTCGGCAGACCTCCAGCATGTCCTTGCGGTTGCCGGCAAGATAGGCCAGGTTATGGACGGGTACAAAGTGATCGTGAACAAGAGCACCGTTCCTGTGGGGACCGCGGAAAAGGTTCGGCAGATTATTTCCGAACAGACAGACAAGGAATTCGATGTTGTGTCCAACCCGGAATTCCTGAAAGAGGGCGCGGCGGTCAACGATTTCATGAAACCGGACCGTGTGGTTGTGGGGACGAAAAGTCCCAGGGCACAGGCGATCATGCAGGACATCTGCTCTCCGTTTGTCAGAACCGGCAATCCGATTATCCTTATGGATGAACGGAGTGCCGAGGTGACGAAGTATGCGTCGAATGCATTCCTTGCAACCAAGATCAGCTTCATGAATGAACTGGCGAACGTTTGCGAACGGGTGGGTGCAGACATCGACACGGTACGAAAGGGGATGGGCGCTGATCCGCGGATCGGTTCTCAGTTCCTTTTTGCCGGCATCGGTTATGGCGGCTCCTGTTTTCCGAAAGATGTGAGAGCCCTGCTGAATACTTCACAATCGGCAGGATACACGTTCGAAGTCCTGACCTCGGTGGACGCTGTGAACCGTAACCAGAAGGAGCTCTTCGTCCGTAAGATCATGAACCATTTCGACGGGAACGTGGCTGGAAAGTCGATCGCCATCTGGGGCCTCTCGTTCAAGCCAAATACGGACGATATGAGAGAAGCACCGGCACTGACCATAATCGGGAAACTGACCGACGCCGGTGCGACGGTGATGGTCCATGATCCCGTCGCGATGAAGGAAGCAAAGCGTCGCCTCGGATCAACGGTGTCATTCTTCGAGAACAACTATGATGCCGTGAAGGGTGCCGATGCGCTTGTGGTGGCAACGGAATGGAACGAATTCCGCCGGCCGGACTTCGAGCGGATGAAGACCCTGATGCGGAGCCCTGTAATCTTTGACGGACGGAACATTTATGACCCCGCCCGCCTTTCCGAAAAGGGTTTCACCTACTATGGAATAGGCCGTCAGCGTGTCAAGTCCTGATCCTGACCAGCGGGTAGTGATCACCGGCGGAGCCGGCTTTCTCGGATCCCATCTCTGTGACCGGATGCTGGAACGGGGATGCTCCGTTGTGGCGATGGACAACCTGATCACCGGGGATACAGCCAATATCAGTCACCTTCTCGGGAATCCGAAATTCCGCTTTGTGCATCATGATGTCACCGAATATATCTACGTCGACGGCCCGGTCGATTACATTCTTCATTTTGCCTCGCCCGCAAGTCCGATTGACTATCTCAGGCTCCCCATTCAGACATTGAAGGTGGGGTCACTTGGAACACACAAGGCACTCGGACTCGCAAAGGCGAAAGGTTCCAGGTTTCTTCTGGCATCGACGTCAGAGGTGTATGGAGATCCACAGATTCATCCGCAGCCTGAGTGGTACTGGGGAAATGTGAACCCGGTCGGTCTGCGCGGTGTCTACGATGAGGCAAAACGGTTCGCCGAAGCAATGACGATGGCGTATCACCGTCACCATGGAGTGGACACGAGGATCGTGAGAATATTCAATACCTACGGTCCGAGGATGAGAGTGAATGACGGACGGGCGATTCCGGCATTCATCTCGCAGTCGCTTCGGGGTGATGATGTCACCGTGTTCGGCAACGGCTCCCAGACACGCAGTATCTGCTATGTTGATGACATGATCAACGGAATCGAGCGTCTTCTGTTTTCTGATTCGGTGAATCCTGTCAATATTGGGAATCAGGAAGAAATCAGCGTCGTGGATCTTGCGAAGGAGATCATCGAACTCACGGGCAGTAAGAGCAAACTGGTGTTCGGTGAACTGCCCGAAGACGATCCGAAGGTTCGCCAGCCTGATACGACGATTGCCCGTGAACAGCTGGAGTGGGTACCGGGGGTCGCCAGGCAGGAGGGGCTGCGCAGGACGGTCGAATATTTCCGAACCAAGGTTGAGGAGGGGAGAGGGTGACACCATTTTCCGTGGTGGCAGCCACGGTCATGTTCGCTCTTGCAACAGGTGTAACGGCTCAACCTCTCCACGCTCAGGAAGTCCCCGAAGAGACGGACCAGTCATCCGGGGAAGCACCGCGCGGGGAGGAAGAGGGTGTTGATGGTCTCCGTCTCGCGATTGTGGGCGCGACACTTGGCGGTACGATGGTGGCGGTCCACTTCTACCAGCAGAACGGGTGGTGGAAGGACAATCAGACATCGTTTCACTTCCGCGAAGACCTGAACTATGGCCTGAGCGTTGACAAGATCGGCCATTTCTACGCCGCCTCCGGCATGACCTTCGTGTTCAGCAAAGCACTGACCTGGGCGAATCTCCGCGAACCGGATGCACTCCTGATCGGTGCAGGGAGTTCGATACTCTTTCAGAGTTATATTGAAATCAGAGATGGATTCTCCACCTGGGGCTTCGACCGGGTCGACTTTGCCGCAAACGTCGCAGGCGCTCTGTATCCGCTGGCGCAATACCACCTCCCGGTGCTACAGAGTTTCCAGCTCAAAGCGAGTTACCATCCATCCGATCTTCTGAGCAATCCCGGGGGAATCGGGTTCAGAGGACAGCAGCATATTATTTTTGATGACTACGAAGGGCAGACATTCTGGTTGAGTGTGCGTGTGAACAGACTGCTCCCTGAAGCGGCCGATCCGTTCTGGCCTGACTGGCTTGCCCTTTCCGTGGGATACGGGGCAAGAAGAGTCGCCGAACCGGATGCCCATAGTATCATCCTGATCGGACTCGACTACGATATGACCGAGATTATCCCTCAATCGTCTTCCTTCCTGAGAACCCTTTCCGAGGCACTGAATTTCATTCGGTTTCCTGCTCCCGCGGTGCAGATCTCTCCGAATGCGATCTGGTACGGACTGTACTTCTAGATGATGAAGAACCTCCGAATAATCAGGGCCGGACTGCTCTTTCTTCTCCTCGGCCTCAGCGGATCTTCCGTGGTCGCGCAGATTGAAAATGTTCCCGTCAGGAATCCCGTGTACCGTTTTCTGGAGAGAATGGAAACGCGTGGGGTGCTCGGTCGCTACTTCGATGCAGTAAAGCCTCTTGCCCGCAGAGATGTCGCGATGTTCCTGGAAGAGGTGAAACAACATGAACAGGCGCTGAGCGGGACCGAACGCGAGTTCCTGGAAGATTTCAGGAGGGAATTCCGCTTCGACATCGATCGGACAGATGAAACATACCGGTCAACGATCAGTCCTCCGGATTCCCAGCCATTCTCGATCGGGGGATCGGTGTTCGGACCCGAGGAGAAGTATCTCTTTGCTGCTTCCGATTCATCCCATTCTCTTTTTGTAAACGGTCTGCTCACGATGGATGCCCGCGGGATATCAGGAGACGCTCTCGGAACGGGGGACGCCCAGTATCTCCAGTTCGGGGGGAGGTTCCGTGGAACGTTGTTTAACCACCTTGGATATTATCTCGAGGGAACGAATGCACAATTCTGGGGCAGCCGTGAATTGCTTCAGAGAGACCCGATAATCAGCCAGTCACACACGATCTACGTGACCGATACCCGGAACTTTGATTTCGCCGAGGGGTATGTGAAATACGGAGGGGAGATCGCCTCCGTACAGGTTGGCCGGGAGCGTCTTCTCTGGGGAACCGGCTTTGATCAGGCGATGATCGCATCGGAGAATGTCCGTGTGTACGATTTCATCCGCGCCCAGGCCCGGTACGAATGGTTTCAATATACCTTCCTTCATGCATGGCTTTTGGGGGAACGATCATCTCTGCAGTTTACCGTTCAGGGCGACACGACCATTTACACCGAACCAACGAATGCGGACAAATATTTTGCCGCCCACAGGTTCGAGGTCAGCTTCCCGGGTGTGATTGATGTGGGATTCCAGGAAATGGTCATCTATAGCAATCGGTCTCCGGACCTCGCGTATCTGAATCCACTGATCGTCATAGAGTCGGCCCAGCGCTCCCGGGGAGAAAGAGACAACGTCTACTGGGCATTCGATTTCGAAACCCGATTTCTCGCAGGGCTGCAACTCAACGGGACGATTCTGTTTGATGACCTGCATCTCGATGAATTCTTTGCTCCCCGGTGGTACAACCGGTATGCTTATCAGGGAGGGATCGCCTTGAGTGATCCGTTGTTTCTGCCGAACCTCTATCTTAACGTCGAGTACACCCGTGTTGAACCTTTTGTCTTTTCCCATAACCGGTCCAGAGAGAGTACGTATAGCAGTCTCGGTTCTGTGCTCGGTCCCCGTATCGGCCCGAATGCGGAATCCTGGGCCCTGCGTCTCGACTGGCTTCCGGTAAACAGGCTGCTTCTCTCGGCCACCATCACCCTGGAGCGCAGTGGTGAGAACGTGTACGACACTGCCGGAAATCTTGTAAAAAATGTGGGGGGAGACCACCGGCAGCCTCACCGTCCCACGGATCCGGTCGACCGCGTCTTTCTGGACGGAAACAGAGTCAATGGAACCGTTGTGCAGGGGTACATTTCCTGGGAAGCGGTCCACCAGCTCTGGATCGAAGGGGGGTATCTTCTGGAGGATTGGGACCGGATTGACCAAGGAACCTACGAACGGAACCACACCTGGGAACTCAAGGCAAAGTTAGAATTCTGATACTCCGGGAAGCTGATGGTGGCTCACCGGTGATCGGGATTTTGGAGAAATCACCGAACCTTCGTATGTTCATCTGTATTCTTTTCCCCGCGGTCTGTTGACCCGCTTCACTCAGGGATCCTGCATCGAATCAATTTTAATCCGGAGGCATAGATGACTATCAAACAAGGAACAAAAGCACCTGACTTCAAGATGTTCGACACTGAGCGGAAGGAACGCTCATTGTCAGAGTTTTCGGGAAAAAAGACTGTTCTCGCATTCTATCCTGGGGCCTATACCGGCGTGTGCGACAAAGAGATGTGCACGTTTCGTGATTCTCTTCCAGAACTGGGCGGCCTGAACGCGCAGGTTGTCGGAATCAGCGTTGACTCCCCGTTTGTAAACGCAGCGTTCAAGAAGGAATACAAGCTGGGCTTCCCGCTCCTGAGTGATCTGGACCGGAAAGTCAGCTCAGAGTACGTCGGCGTGTACGAGAATTTCGGTCGGATTCCCGGCTATAGTGCGGCCCGGAGAGGGGTTGTCATCGTGGATGAGAAGGGGATGGTGACGTATTTCTGGGTAACAGAGAATCCCGGTGAGGAGCCTGATTATTCCGCCGTGAAGAAAGCACTTGCCTGAGATGCCACAGCAGACGGAAGGCGCTCTCGCGCCCGATTTTACACTGCCCACCGGGGAAGGGAAGGACCTCTCCCTCAAGTCGCTCCGGGGAAAAAAGGTTGTCCTGTATTTCTACCCGCGGGATAATACCTCCGGGTGTACAAAGGAAGCATGTTCGTTCCAGGAGAATCTCGACCGGATAAGAAAGGCCGGGGCCGTCGTCATCGGCGTCAGCCCTGATACGTCCGCTTCACACCTTCGTTTTGCCGAGAAGTACAATCTCACGTTTCCGCTGATCAGCGACGAAAAGAAGACACTTGCCAAACTCTACGGTGTTTGGAAGAAGAAGTCGTTCATGGGGAAGACCTATCTCGGTGTCGTGCGGTCAACTTTCGTTATCGACGAGAAAGGACGCATCATGAAGATATTCAACAACGTTCGGGTGAACGGACATACCGAAGAGGTTCTTGAGGTACTTGAGGAGAATTAAATGCCATCTGGGAACCCAACTGTATACATCACACGGAAAGGCCATTTCTCTGCTTCGCATCGATTGTTTAACCGTCAGTGGAGCAATGATCGAAACCAGGAGGTGTTCGGCAAGTGTAACAATCCGAACGGACATGGCCACAACTACGAAGTCGAAGTGACTGTTGCCGGATCGATCGGCCCGGACACCGGTATGGTGATGGACCTGAAGAAACTTGCTGATCTCCTCGATGAAGAGGTGCTGGAACGGTTCGACCATAAACACCTCAACCACGATGTTGAGGCACTGAAAGGAGTTATTCCGACCGCTGAGAATATTGCCATTGTTATCTGGAAGATTCTTTCGGACCGGATCCCGGATGGCCGGCTCTTTTCAGTGAAACTGTACGAATCCGGAAACAATTTTGTGGAATACCGGGGAGACCGGACAGCGTGAGCAGGAGCGAAGGAACAATGGAAGAGATCATCGTCAGACTTTTTGCCGAAGTGGGCGAGCCTCCCGACAGGGAAGGCCTCCGGAAGACGCCTGAGCGCTTCGCCCGCTCGATGCGGTTTCTTACTTCGGGGTACAAGACCGATATCGCAAAACTGCTGAATGGTGCTGTCTTCGAGGAAAAGTACAGTGAAATGGTGGTTGTCAAATCGATCGACCTCTTCAGTCTGTGCGAACACCACATCCTTCCGTTCTATGGCAAAGCACATGTCGCTTATATTCCGAATGGCCGGATCGTTGGCCTCAGCAAGATTCCCCGTATTGTCGAGGCCTTCTCCAGAAGGTTCCAGGTTCAGGAACGCCTCACACAGCAGATCGCCGATACGCTGTTTGAAGTGCTCAACCCTGAAGGGGTTGGCGTTGTGATCGAAGCACGCCACATGTGTATGATGATGCGGGGAGTGGAAAAGCAGAACTCCAGGGCAACGACAAGTGCCATGCTGGGTGTATTTCGGACCGACGACAAGACCCGCGCG
>JAOUDE010000424.1 GCA_029859455.1 Ignavibacteria bacterium
TCGATTCTCAGATACCGCTCGCGGACATTCCACACTCGAATCGAAACCATCGCACCGGTACAGTTCACGTCCAGACCATGCTCGATGGTGAATGTCTGTTTCTCCCCGGTCGCAATCTCGCTGCCCCAGAACTTCCCCAACCCGTTCAATCCGGACACGACCATCAAGGACGAGTTGCCAAAAACTCTGTGGTGAGGCTGAGTGTGCATGATATGCTTGGTCGCGAGGGGCCGGTTCTCGTGAACGAGGAAAGGGAGGCAGGAGTTCACGAGGTCAGATTCGACGTGTCGAATCTATCCAGCGGTGTGTACATGCATCGGATACAGGCAGGGGATCTCGTTCGATCACGCAAAACTGATGGTCCTGCGGTGACCGGAGATCCGTGGGGGTGACTAATTCCATCTGACCTTTGAAGTGCCGATAGGTCACTCTGGAAAGCACATTCCCCCAATTCCAGAGCCGACATGGGAAGCTTATTCGTCTCCTTCCTCCGACTGTTTCTCCAGATCTTCAGGTCCAACAGGACCATCGCCTCTGAGATTGCATTAGTCAGAAAGGACCCAGCCGGACGCAAGGTATCTCTTCGGTGCGACAGACGCAACAGGTTGAATTCTGCGGATTATTTGACCCGCCGGACATTCCTTAATAATCGTCATTTGTGCGGGTTCACCACGGATCGAATTTCAGTATCTCCTTCCGTCCGATCATGCCTCGGCCGGAGGCAAGCGTCCGGAGCCCGTCCATCACCTCAAAACAAAATGATTATGTACATTCAGGGAGACTTCACCAGCAACGGCGAGACTTATGATATGATTCTTGACGTGGCAGGCAAGAGCTCGTATTCACGCAGCCTGAAATCATTAAGGCCGAATGGGCGCTATATTTTAGCAAACCCCAGTGGGCTGCTGCAGGTGTTTCGGGCCTTATGGACTTCAATGATCAGCAATCTGCCCGGCCGGCATACCGGCAAGAAGGTGATCTTCGAGTTTGCCAACGAAAAAAGCGAAGATCTGATCTTCCTCAGGGATCTTGTCGAGGCGGGAAAGATACGAGCGGTCATCGATAGATGCTATCCATTGGAACAGGCTGCCGAGGCGCACAGATATATCGAGGGGGGACACAAGAAGGGAAATGTCGTCATAACCCTGAAAGGTAGTATCGGAACCTGAAGTGAAAGCAGTGATCTACCAAAAATATGGTTCTCCGGATGTTCTTGAATTTGCAGAGGTAGCAACCCCGGTTCCTGAAGAAGATGAGGTGCTCGTGAAAGTCCGCGCGGCATCCGTTAATTCATGGGACCGGGATCTCCTGAAGGGGACGCCATTCGTAAACCGACTGATGCACGGGCTCCTTAATCCTCATGTCACGATACTCGGCTGTGACATTGCAGGACAGGTCGAATCGGTTGGCAGAAACGCAACCCATTTCCAGCCGGGTGATGAGGTATTCGGTGACATATCCGGATGCGGCTGGGGTGGTTTCGCCGAGTATGTCTGTGCCCGTGAAAACGTATTAGCGTTGAAACCGACCAGTATGACATTTGAGGAAGCCGCGGCCGTTCCCCAGGCGGCAGTTCTCGCGTTACAGAGTTTTTACTATTGCGGTGATATCCATCCGGGGAAGGAGGTTTTGCTGAATGGCGCGGGCGGAGGTGTCGGTACGTTCGCTCTGCAGATCGCCAAGTCGTTCGGGGCTGAAGTGACCAGTGTGGATAGTGCGGGCAAGCTGGACATGTTGCGCTCGCTCGGGTCTGACCATGTTATTGACTACACTCAGGAAGATTTCACGAAGAACGGGCAGCGCTATGATCTGATTATTGATGTCGTGGGAACGCGATCGGTTTCCGAATACATGCGTGCATTGAGCCCCACAGGGACGTGTGTCATGGTTGGTGGTTCCACGCATCGAATATTCCAAATGATGTTTCTGGGATCCTGGATTTCTATGACATCACAAAGGAGAATGGGGGTCCTTTTGCATCGTCCAAATAAGAAAGACCTGCATACGATGAATAAACTGTTTGAGGCTGCTACCGTAGTCCCGGTGATAG
>JAOUDE010000102.1 GCA_029859455.1 Ignavibacteria bacterium
CGGTCAAGGGACCGGCCAACCCCGGCAGCCCTGCAATCGGCTGCCGGAAGCCCGGAAACACAATAGTTCTGAACCATCACCATCAAAATCTGAGGAGTCACTTTTTCCATGGAATTTCTGACATCAACAGCACCGTATGTAGGGATCGCCGGCCTGGTCCTCGCTCTTATACTCTATGTTTCCATCACGAGGCAGTCCGCGGGCTCCGAATTGATGCGGGGCATCGCCAATCAGATCGAGGTCGGCGCCATGGCGTTCCTGCGCCGTGAGTATTCGGTTCTCTCCGTTTTCGTTCTTTTGGTTGCTGTACTCCTCGGATTCTTTCTCAACTGGGCCACGGCAATCGCTTTTCTGAGCGGCAGCATCTGTTCGGTGTTCGCCGGGTTCTTAGGCATGAAGGCTGCGACCAAAGCGAACGTACGGACCACCGAGGCCGCACGGGAATTTGGACAGGGAAAAGCACTATTGACGGCTTTCAACGGCGGAGCGGTCATGGGCGTCAGTGTCGCAAGTCTCGGCCTGATCGGTGTCGGGATCTTCTTTGCCTTCTACGGCAAACCTGAGACAGCAAGCATCATCAACGGTTTTGCCATGGGAGCAAGCTCTATCGCGCTGTTTGCAAGGGTGGGCGGCGGCATCTACACCAAGGCGGCGGATGTCGGTGCCGACCTGGTCGGCAAGGTCGAGGCCGGGATCCCCGAGGACGACCCGAGAAACCCGGGCGTGATTGCAGATAACGTCGGTGACAACGTGGGCGACGTCGCAGGAATGGGCGCCGATATTTTCGAATCGTACGTCGGCTCGATCATTGCGACCATCGCGATCGCCGCGACACTGCTGCCGGATACGCTCACCATGATGAAGGCTGATCCGACAGTCACGAATGAATGGATGAAATCGTTTCTGATGTCGCTCCCGCTGGTGATGGCCACATTCGGACTGGTGGCATCGTTTGTCGGCATCGGTTCGATGAGAATCCTGAAGCGGTTCTCACCCGCAGCCGCCCTTCGATACTCTACATTCATCGCCGCGGGCCTCTTCCTGATCGGTTCCTACTACCTTGTGACCAGTTACCATGTCAGCAACAATGTGTTCTGGGCGATTTTCTTCGGAACAGTCACCGGTATCCTGATTGGGCTGATCACGGAATACTATACCTCTGCAAAACCGGTTCGCCGGATCGCAGAGGCAAGCAAAACCGGGTCTGCAACGAACATCATTGCAGGGCTTGCGGTCGGACTGGAATCAGCCGCCCTCCCCGTCCTTACCATCTGTGTTGCGATCGTCATCGCCAATGATGTGGCCGGCCTCTATGGCATCGGGATCGCCGCAGTGAGCATGCTCGCCACGGTTGGTATCACAATGTCGGTCGATGCGTATGGACCGATCGCAGACAATGCCGGCGGGATTTCGGAAATGGCAGGACTCGGACCCGATGTACGGAAGATTACCGACAGCCTCGACGCGCTCGGCAACACCACAGCGGCCATCGGCAAGGGGTTTGCTATCGGTTCAGCCGCACTGACCGCCCTCGCTCTGTTTGCCGCCTACTCACAGTCAGTTTCGGCCGCCATCGGAGAACGACTGCATGAAATGGCAACGATGGGAGTGTCACCTGAGGGCATCTGGAAGGCGTACGCTGCCCGCTGGGTAGAGGGCGAATCCCCTCTTCTGATCGTTGTCACCGAGCCGAATGTTGTTATCGGCCTCTTTATTGGAGGGGTTCTTCCCTTTCTGATCGGTGCATTCACGATGACCGCGGTCGGGCGGGCGGCCGGTAAAATGGTCGATGAGATCCGCCGTCAGTTCCGTGAGATACCCGGTCTCCTTGAAGGGAAGCAGGGGGCCGTTCCCGATGCAGCACGTTGTGTCGATATTTCGACCACCGCGGCGCTCCGTGAAATGATCATTCCGGGCCTTACGGCAGTTCTCGCCCCGGTCCTTGTCGGATTCCTCCTCGGCCCGGCGGCTCTGGGCGGCATGCTCGCAGGCGCAACCGTCACGGGCGTCCTGCTTGCCCTCATGATGGCCAACGCCGGTGGTGCCTGGGACAACGCGAAGAAATCGATCGAAAAGGGGGAGCTCGAGGGAGAAATGAAAGGGTCTGATGCCCACAAGGCCGCCGTTGTCGGAGATACGGTCGGCGATCCTTTCAAGGATACCTCCGGACCCGCGATGAATATCCTGATCAAGCTGATGTCGATTGTCTCTCTGGTGATCGCACCGCTTCTGGTCTAGAACAGTTTTTCTTTCAGATGACAGGGCCGTTCCGTATCTTTGGAGCGGCCTTTTCTTTTACAAGAATATCAAAACCGATGAAGATCCGGCATTCTTTGCTCCTGATCATCGTCCTGTCCACTCCTGTCAGGGCGCAGGTTCTCTTCGACAACGCTGAGTCCCTCCGACCGCCACGGACCGCCGACATTCTCCATTATGCACTGGATCTCCGTTTCGATGAGCCCCGGAAATCGGTCGATGGTATCTCCCGCATCACACTCACTCCGCTTGCTGCCCCGGTTGACTCGATCGTGCTTGACGGGATTGCAATGACGATACGGTCCGTCACCGATCAGGGCGGATCAACGCTCCGGCATTCTACCGATGGCCGGTTTTTGACCGTGCACCTGGATCAGCCTCTCGATCCGGCGGATACCATATCGATAACCGTCAGCTACTCCTGCACCCCGGAACGGGGGCTTCATTTTATTCAGCCAGACTCTTCCGACAGAACGCGGAGATGGCAGATCTGGACACAGGGAGAGGAATCGGATAACAGATACTGGTTCCCCTGCTACGACGCACCGGATGATAAAGCGACCTCGGAAGTCCGGGCGACCGTCCGCTCCTCCTATACCCTTCTCTCGAATGGTGAACTGGTGGATATGAGCGAGGATACCGCGAACGGGACCCGCACGTTTCACTGGCGGCAGTCGCTGCCGCATTCCTCGTATCTCATCATGATCGCTACGGGGACCTATGCGATCGTCAGCGACGACGACGGCCGGTTCCCGATATCTCACTATGTCTATCCGGATGATTCCGCCTACGCGCACGTCATCTACGGCGCTACCAGACGGATCCTCGAACGGATGGAGGAGTTGACCGGTTTCCCGTACCCGTGGGAAAAATACTCCCATATCATTCTGGATGACTTCATGTGGGGCGGAATGGAGAATACATCCGCCGTCACACTGAATGACGTCTACCTCTATGACGCGAGGGCTGCCCTCGATTTTTCGGCCGACGCAGTCATCGCTCATGAGGCGGCTCACCAGTGGTGGGGAGATCTCGTCACATGCGCTGACTGGACCCATCTATGGCTGAACGAGGGATTTGCGAATTACTACGAAACTCTGGTGAAACGGGCCGATACCGGAAGAGACGCTGACCTGTTTGAAGCCTCGCAATGGGTCCGCTCGATTAAGGCCGTTGAAGTCAGGTCGGGGCGGAGACCGGTTGTCAGCGAAGAGAGCTATACCGTCAATCTTTACAGCAAGGGCGCCTGGGCACTCCGCATGCTGGCCAGGATCCTTGGTGAGGACGAGCTTCTCGAAGGGCTGTCGATCTTCCTCAGGGACCACGCGTTCGAGCCGGTGACAACAGAAGACCTGATCGCTTCACTCGAGAAAACGACTGGTGAAGACCTTCACTGGTTTTTCGACCAGTGGATCTACGGCACCGGGATACCGGAGCTCGCCATCAGTACCGACTGGTCACAGACGCGTAAGCTCCTGCGGATCACAATCGAACAGGAACAGGAGACTGACAGCCTCACGGGGATATTCCGGTTCCCGGTCGATATCGAGATCACAACCTCATCTGGCAGAAACGTGCATTCGGTCGATGTCCGCGAACAGAGCGAGGTTTTTCGTTCTTACTGGATGAACGGCCCGCGATGGTGATCTTTGACAAAGGGCGGACTCTGCTGGCCGACAGGACTTTTCCCAAACCGGTCTCCGAACACCTGTATCAGTTGAGGCACGCTGTCGACGCGGTCGACCGCTATGATGCCGCCGAGGGGCTTGCAGTATCGATCGAGGAGGATCAGGTCTTCGCGGCACTTGTCCGGTCAGCAAACAATGATCGGTCACGGGAGGTTCGTCAGCGAGCGGTGGAGCTGGTGGCGACTTCCGATGCGGAGGAGGTCCCGGTGGTTCTTATGGAAGCGTACGGCGACGCAGACTCCCGCGTGCGGAATGCCGCGATCCGTGGTCTTGAGCGCTTCAGGACCGGAAAGGTTATGGACTTCGTCGAACGGGCAGCGCGGACCGATTCAAGCTACTATGTCCTCGCGTCCTGTGTCAGAACCCTCGCCGCACTTGACTCGGGCCGTGGCTTGGCGCTGGCGATTCAGGCGGCAGGACTTGATTCACACCGTGACATCGTTCGACGTTCGGCTCTTACTGCGTTCAGGACAATCGGGGATCCCGCCTCGATCACTTATCTCGTGCCGCTGACGGGACCGGATCACGAAAGGACAACGCGCAGGACAGCGATCTCGGTACTGGGAGAAGTCGGCAGGGGAAACGGTGAGGCACGGGAGATCCTTTTGAACATAGCTTCGGGGCCTCTGCCGGACCTTCGCAATGCGGCCGTCCGGGCCCTCGGCGAATGGGACGATCCTTCGGTCCGGTCATTTCTGAAGGAAAGAATTGAAACGGAGAGCGACCCTGATGTGATTGTAACGATCAGGCGTGCCCTTGGTGAAGAAGGGACTCCTTAAGCGACGAGCTTCCCAAGCAACAGCCTGATGATGTTGGCGGTTGCACCCCAGATGACATGACGGCCCGTATCGTAAGACCAGACCTCATACCTCCGGCCCCCCGCCTCACGGTATTTCACGGTCCCGTTACCAGGATCGGCAAAAAATGATAAAGGGGTCAGAAACACTTCGGCCACTTCGACCTCACTCAAAGTAAGCACCGGCAGATCATCCAGTATTCCCACCACCGGTGTAATAATGAAACCGATCGGCGTAGCGATATCATCCAGGAGGCCGAGCGTCGTCACAAGTGAGGAGCCGATTCCGACCTCCTCTTCCGTTTCCCGAAGCGCTGTATGGATTGCATCTCTGTCTGACTCATCCATCACTCCGCCGGGAAATGAGATCTGGCCCTTATGGGTTTCAACTGACTCTGTCCGCCGTGTGAACAGCAGACTCAGCCCGTCTTCCGATTGTACAAGCGGAACGAGAACGGCGGCTCTTCGAAAGTTCTGAATGACCAGCCGCTTCGGTTCGTGCGCCGCCAGCCGCGCAGACAGTGTATCGAGATCTCGTGCTGTCATAGTCTGAAAAGATACAGAAGACTACCGGCAGACGCAAAACGATTTTCCCGGCGGAATGCATGCTGTCACGGCCCAGTGGCCAGGCGGTTTTTCCGGTGGTTGCAACCGGCCGATCTGTTTCTTTTCTTCCATGATCCGGTGAAAGGCACCTCATGTCATTGACAAGTACACGGACAGCACGTGAGCTCCTGGGACATCTCCGAAGGCTCTCCAATCCCCGGAACATTGAGGGGATGGCGCGCTATGGGATTGCGCCTGCCTCGCCGCTCGGGGTTTCGGTGAAACAGCTTCGTGACCTTGCGAAGGAGGTGGACCGGGACCACGACGTGGCGGCTTTGCTCTGGAAATCCGGTCTCCACGAGGCCAGGATCCTGGCCAGCATTCTTGAAGAGCCGGACCGGGTGACGAAAGCGCAAATGGAACGGTGGGCAAAGGGATTCGATTCCTGGGATTTGTGCGACCAGTGCTGTGCGAACACCTTCGAAAAAACGCCTTATGCGTGGGAAATGGTCCGCGTGTGGTCATCACGGAAGGAGGAATACGTCAAACGAGCAGCTTTTTCACTTCTCGCGCGTCTTGCCGTAAGCGATAAGGAGACAGCGGACGACCGCTTCAAACGTCTGCTTCCTCTTGTCAAAAAGGGTGCAACCGATGGGCGGAACTATGTGAAGAAGGCTGTCAGCTGGTCCGCACGACAGATTGGCAAACGGTCGATCGGCCTGCATAAGCAAGCCCTGAGCCTTGCGGCCGGACTAAGTCGCAGCAAACACGACTCAGCCCGCTGGATCGCAAAGGACATCATGAAGGATTTGAACCGGCCCGCCCTAAAGGCGGGCCTCGGGAAGCGGAAAATGTCGTGAGCCATGAATCTCCGATCTGCACGGTCGATGTTGCCCATCCGCCGATGAGGCCGGATGAAGTCGAACAGGTATTACTTCAGTCAGTCTCCACCGTCCGGAACACGTCCGGTAAGGAACTGCTCAAGATTGTCCACGGATATGGAAGCTCAGGAAGAGGCGGGAGCACCAAGGAGGTTGTCGGCAACTGGCTTTTCCGGCATCGGAACCTGCACCTGGCAGTTATCCCGGGAGAGGAATACAGCCTCTTTCATGACACGGTGCAGGAGCTCCGGAAGAGGCTGGGGGCCTACACCGATCCTGACCTTATTACATCAAATCCCGGCATAACCGTCGTATGGGTGAAGAAATGAACCATGTTCGGATTGTCAGCTGGATGGGAGGCGAGCACTGGTATATCGGAGACACGCAATTCCTCCGCCTCGAAGAAGCTATCCGTTTTTGTGATCGTCACGGCCTGGACTACGAAATCGTGCGCGATCCAAACTATTACGCGCGCGACGAGGGGGGATAACCGCTATCTTTCGCCCAGCACCTCCCGGTACACTTTCTCGATTGAATCAAGCATCCGTTTCTGATCGAAGAATTCAACTGCCCTCTGCCTCCCCGCTCTGCCGAACCGTTCTCTCATTTCCTGATCGTTGATCAGCCGCCCGATCGCTTCTGCAAGTCCCGGGCCGTCACCCGGATTGACGAAGATCCCGGTTGTCCCGTCCACAACGATGTCGAGCGCTCCGTCACAGTTGGAAGAAACCACCGGCTTACCCAGAGCCATCGCTTCCACCAGCACTGATCCGAATGCCTCGGCGTGCGAAGGAAAGGCGAAGATGTCGAAGACAGACATCACATCACGGACGTCCGAACGAAAGCCCGTAAAGAGAACTGATTGATCGAGACCCAGAGAGCGTGACAGTGCCCTGATCCTGTCAGCGTACTGCTCTTCCCCCCTGCTCGCTTCCCCGACAACAACGAATCGCACGTTCGGATGATGTTTCAACAGGAGAGATGCTGCTTCCAGGAATTCCTCATGTCCTTTCCCGGGAGAAAACCGACCGACGAAACCAACAACGAGTGTATCCTCGCTCATCCCGAACTCACGGCGTATCTTCGTCTCAGCTCCTTCCCCCGGCATGAAGAGTGTGGTATCGATTCCGTGATGGAGGGTTATCACCTGCTCAGGTGGGACGGGAGTCGTCTCGATGACGTTCCGCCGGATCACTTCGGAAATGGCAAGAACACGACGGACACTGCTGTATGTGAACCGGTGTACCGCCGTTTTCTTCATGACATAGGATCCGACTCGTTTGCTCAGGATCACCGGGATCGATTTCCCCGAGAACCTGATTGCCGGTGTGACGAGTGCGAGGTCTTTCGACTGCTGGCAATGGACCAGCCGGATGTCCCCGGCAGCAAGAAAGCGTGAAAACCGGACCAGAGCTGAAGGATTGAAATACCCGCGGACTGAAAGAGGAAGCAATGGAATCCCTCTGGCTCCAGCTTCAGATTCAATCCGGCTCCCACGGCAACAGGCAAGCCGAACATCATAACCTCTCCCGAGCATCTTTTCAGCTTCGGCCACGGAATGAATCTCCAGTCCCCCCCAGGAGAATGAGAAACAGGTATGAAGAATCCGAAGTGTGTTCTGGCTCATTGAATCTTCAATATAACCAAAGGGGTCATGATGTCGAAGTTGTTACTATGAAATGAGTTGGCGACCCGGGAAAGAATTTGCTTGACTTTTCATGATCCCGGAGTATATTTACCCATTGTATACGATTTACGCTATTTACTTTATTCCTTAAGAGATAGTTGAAAGACTGTGAATCCAGCCCTGTTTCAACGTATCTCCCCCGTGAAACCCCTCATCCTTCTCCTATTCCTCTGTTTTTCCACAAAAGTGAATGCCAGGGATGGAATCGTCGTTGGGATCCGTGCCGTTGCTTCAGGATATTCGCTATTGGAAACCAATGCCCCGGTTTATGCTCCGGAATTGGCCATTGGAGCCGGGTTGAAACATGATCAGTATGTCCGACTCTTCGCCGGTACAGGGGCAACGTCTTTGAGCTACGACACTCCTTCCGTCCAGGGTACTCTCCCGATCAGCATCTGGTGGATTGGCGCCGAGTATGATCACCCCCTTCTGCGCATAGGGGAGGCCACCTCCGTCTTCGGCTCTGTCGGTCTCGGCATAACATCTCTTGGTCGTGACGCTCTGGAGA
>JAOUDE010000103.1 GCA_029859455.1 Ignavibacteria bacterium
CAGGAAAGATCTGATACCAGACCGCTTCCTTCGCCCAGAAAGGGACATCGGAAAGAGAGGTTTCCCCCGCCCTCAGTGAAATCGGGGCCGCCGCCGTGAGGAGAAGAACGAAGATCAGTCCTCGTCGATGAAGCGCTCTTTTGGATTCGGGGGAAATATTCAAGAATTCACTCGTATCAACGTTTCAGACCATTGCTCCGCGGCCCGAGGCCGGACTCTGTGTCACCCTTGCTGTCGAGCCGCATGACCGGCGGATGATCAGCTCGGGAAGAAATGTTTCCTCACGGGGAGAAAGATCCGGATCCTTCATCCTTGCTTTCAGCCAGCTGACTGCCAGACTCCCCATCTCATACATCGGCTGGCGCATCGTAGTCAATCCGGCGTGCCGTGCAAGCTCGATGTCATCGAAACTAACAAGGGCAAGGTCCTCCGGGATTCTCAGACCTGCTTCGCGGATCGCATCAACCGCTCCGAGCGACTGTATGTCGCTCGCAACAAAGAGAGCCGACGGTGACGATGAGTCGTTCCTTTTTTCAAGAACCCTTTTCATCAGGTTGTATCCCGATTCCCTGCTGAACCCGTCGAGTTTTTCCTTCCCGGAATAAAACAGAAACTCGGGATTCACAGCGATCCCATGAGACTCGAGAGACCGCCTGTACCCCTCGAAGCGTTCCTTTGCCGGCCTGGTCCCGGAGTATCCGTTGATCATCGCGATCTGCCGGTGCCCGAGATCATACAGATGGTCCACTGCAGATTTCGCCCCGTCGACATTTCTGACAGTGATGGAATCGAACAACGGGTGATGTGTGTCGACAAGGACGACGGGCAGTCCAATCTGCTGGAACTTCTCGACATAGGAATCGGGAAACTTCATCGAAAAGAACATCACCCCGTCAACGTGTCCCCTGGAAAGTGATCGCTTGAGGTAGTACTCGACCTGATCGGCATTGTGAACACCATACAGGATCAGATCGACTTCCAGCTCCTGTGATTTTCCCTGAACGCCGCGGAGAACTTCGACAAAGAAGTGATTCGTAAAAAACGGAATGATAGCCGAGATTGTGTTGGCTTGCCGGGAAGCGAGCCGCTGGGCATATGCATGAGGCTGGTAGCTGAGACGTTTGACGACACTCAGCACTTTTGCACGGGTTTCAGGCGAGACGCTGGGGTGGTTGTTCAGACAACGCGAAACGGTACCAATACCAACACCAGCTTCCCTCGCCAGGTCATAAATCGTCACGCCCATCGGAATTATCGGGGCTTCATTGTGCTATGGGAAGTGTGCTTGGAAGCGCTTCCATAAGATATCTGAATTCCGTTCCCTGTCAAGCCCTCGCGTACCTTTTTTTCTCTTTCTTGTGAAAAAAGGTGACGGGGCGATTCCCCTTGGCATTCCTTGCGTTTGTGACACCCCGTTGATATATTCACGTCGCACTTCCACTCCATTCATCATCCGTCAGGTCCCTGTTGGCACAAGTTGAACTGAAAAACGTTTCAAAAATCTATGACGACAACGTGACCGCTGTGAGGGATGTCTCCCTCAGAGTCATCGACAAGGAGTTCCTCGTCCTGGTCGGACCCTCCGGTTGTGGCAAATCGACCGCTCTCAGGATGATTGCAGGCCTGGAAGAGATATCTCGCGGAACGATTACTATTGACGACCGGATCGTCAATGACGTGGCGCCGAAGGATCGCGATATTGCGATGGTCTTCCAGAATTACGCGCTCTATCCGCACATGACCGTCCGCGAGAATATGGCATTCGGACTGAAGCTCCGGAAATATGACAGCAGTGAAATCACCCGGCGTGTGGATGAAGCGGCCGCTGTTCTCGGCATCAAGGAGTACCTCGACCGGAAGCCGAAGGCGCTTTCCGGGGGCCAGCGTCAGCGGGTTGCGCTCGGTCGTGCAATTGTTCGCCAGCCGAAGGTGTTCCTCTTCGATGAACCGCTGAGCAACCTCGATGCAAACCTCCGCGTGCAGATGCGGACAGAGATTACCCGCCTCCACCAGAAACTGCAGACAACGATGATTTATGTTACCCATGATCAGGTCGAAGCGATGTCGATGGGAGACAGGATTGTCGTTATGAAGGACGGGTTGGTACAACAGGTCGATTCGCCGCTCGACATCTACCACCACCCGGTGAACCGTTTCGTGGCAGGCTTCATCGGAAGCCCGACCATGAACTTTTTTACCGGCTCGATCACCCGGAACGGCTCCCCTGCATTCCGGGAAGCAGGGACTTCGTTCACGCTTCCCCTTCGCACGGACACGCCGTTTGGTGAGAATCGCGAGGTGATTCTGGGTATTCGCCCTGAACACGTTTCCATGAAGGAACAACAGGGGCGACCCCGACGGAAAGTGTTTGTGGATGTGGTGGAACCTGTGGGAAATGAGGTGTTCGCCTATTTCTCTACAGGATCAGGACGGCAGTTTGTTGCACGCCTCTCTTCCGATGATCTGCCATCGGTCCAGGAAGAGTGTGAATTTGTCTTCGATCCCTCCCGGTTTCATTTCTTTGATGCAACATCCGGTGAGACCCTGCGGGGGTAGCACGGCAAACGACCGGCGGCCCTTTCGGGCCGCCCGCATCTCCCGTTGTTACCAGGAATACCGGATCGTGTATCGCACCACTTTCTCGCCATCCTTCGCAAGGGTGACCGGAAATTTCAACGTCGTCTGATCCACCTTCTCCCACGCTGAATTGCTGTTGATGATCTCCCACTGGCTCCATCTCCATGGATGTTCATACACCAGCACCTCAGCCGCCTCTTCCTTGTGGTTCCTCACCTTGATCTCTATTGTTTCCTCGATCACACGCCCCGATGCGAACGATTTGAAATCCTTCTGCGATCGTTCTCCGACAAGGTCGAATGCATTCCCCAGGTAGAGCCTGATTTCTTCATCCTTCGCCGTGTGGTCAATCCGGTCCTCGCCCACAAACTGTTCCTTCCCCTCTCCATCCTTCTTGTACACACGGATTTTCCCTTTCGGCAGGGCGATCCCCAACCCGCTCGACGCGTCATTCCTGAAGGTCACAAAGACGCCGACTTTGGAGTTTGACTGCTGGCCCAGGCTGGAATGATCGCGATATGATGAATTCCGGTACCATGACCGCCACTCCCCCGCAAGTCCGTCATAAATGAACACCTTCCGGGAAGGAACGTCACGACCCGAGACCAGTTCTATCTGCTTCGTTTCGCTCGTCTTCAGATCTGTTCGTCGACTCAGCGAATACAGCTTGAACTCGAACAGATCAGTCTGCTGAAACTGAGGCTCCGATGCATCCATCATCATTTCCTGCCGCATCGATGATTTCGCCGCGGCGAACCGCTCACGCACAATGTTCACGTCGCCGGCCACCAGCTTCAGCCCTGCATTCGAAAACGTCGTACCGGAATTGTTTGTCAGTGTCACCCAGCCGGTCAGGCCAAGATGCTTATCCCCGTCATCCAGAACCGCAACGTAGTCGCTCGACCAGGAAAGCTGTCCGGCCAGATAGCTGATCTCAGCATCATGTTTCCCAGTATTGTTGCTGACCATGAGCCATTCGAGTTGAGGCCTGATAATCAACCCGCCGGGAAGCGCGGGGAGGACTACGCGACCAACCGGATTGATTTCGATCTTCCCGTCGATCTCAGCAACCATCCCTCCTGTGCCCGCGTAGCTGACAGCCGCGTTCCCGTAGGATGGCTGAGGCAGCCAGCCGGTCGCCAGCAACTTCCCTGTAACACTGTATTCGTTCTTCGTCTCAGGGTGTATCCGCACAAACTCGATTTCCCGGCCCAGATATTTTTCCAGAATCTTGGCCTGATGGACGAGATCGTACTGGTAATTCTGTTCCAGTACTCTTACCCCGGTCGGATCGGTAAGGCTTCGGAAGTGAAGCGATGTTCCGTCGATTGTCGACGGGATATCTCCAAGAACAACCCTGCTTTGACCCTTTTGAAGTTCAAACTGCCGGAGTTCCCTGATCAGTGAGAGATTCTCGTTATAAATGGTCAGGTCGACCGAGACCCTCTCGCCTGCTTCTGATCCGAGCAGCCCCGTCGGCAGTATCAGTCCCATCGGCAATATCAGAACCAATGCTGCCAGAAACGATGCTTTTGTCATTCTCATGATATCCTCCCTGATAAGGTTTATGTGATTCATCCTGAGTTTCGACTCCCTGAGGCTGATTTTGAGTCACTCTTCGTTTACCTTCATACTGTTCATGTCATACACAAGGGAAAGGTAAATGACCGAATCGATTCCGGTCTCTCAGGAAGAGCAGAATCTGTATAACAGACTCAGAGCCGGCGATATGTCTGCACTGACCACACTGTATCACGAAAACCGAACGCCGGTCCATTCCCTGGTCACCCGGAACAGCGGCAGCCGGCATGATTCGGATGACATTCTTCATGAAGCGCTGATCATCCTCTGGCAGCAGATCCGGACGGGCCGTTTTGAACTTCGCGCCAGGATGGGAACATTCCTCTATGCCACGGCGAGAAATCTCTGGCTCCGCCGCCTTTCCCGCCGACGAAAGGAACCGACGGCTGACCTTTCTGCGCTTGAAATCACAGACGGATCGGTTTCACCACTCGAAATGATGGTTGAGACCGAAGACTCGGATGCGGTCCGGCGATCGCTGGACAAACTGCCGGACCCGTGCCGGTCCCTCCTGATTGCATTCTACTGGGAGGAGCTCCCCATGAAGGAGATCGCGGAAAAGTTCGGGTTGGCCAACGCAGCAACTGCCAAGGCAAAGAAGTATCAGTGCAAGGAACAGCTGAAAAAAATCCTCCAGAGGATATCATGAACGATCACTGGACCAAAGACGAGGATCGCCTGAGTGAGTATGTCCTGGGCGGAATTACCGGGGACCGGCTCGAAGAGATGCGGCACCACCTCAACACATGCTCCCCATGCCGTCAACGCGTAAAGGAAGAGGAGGCAATTGCCGCGGGCGTGAGGCGCCACGCCATCACCGAACAGAAAAAGCAGCTGCAGGCACTGATCGGGGGTTCGGGCATAGCTATACCCTGGCCCCGCGTGTTATCGATCGCTGCCATCCTGGTGATCGTCGCCGGAATCGGACTCTACAACCGCTGGTTCTTTGGAATGAAACCGGATGGCAATGAGCGATCTCCGATGGCGGAGATGCAGAGGGAGGATGCAGGTTCCGCCGCCCGCGATGCGGAAGATATCTCAGATGAAACGTCCAAACGGGAAAAATCCGACCAGCCTGCTGCCACCGATATCACGGCGGAGTCTCAAAGAAGCACCGGGCTGGCGTCAATAGATGAACCTGAGGATCCTGCATCTGTGGAGTTCAAGGATCAGGAGGAATCACGACAACCCTACGCAAGCAAAATGCCTGCCGGGAAGAAAAAGGAATGGGCAGCAGAGAAAACTGTCGAGTCAGAAGTGATGGAGCTCGATGAACTGAATGAATCAGGCAGGCAGGCCGCAAAGAATGTTCCGATCGAATCGGTGATGGAACCAGATATGGCGGCTCAGGTGGATCCGGACTCCGAGCTGCTCGTCTCCCGAGTCACCGCTTTGCGCAGGCGTTCCGCAGATCAGCTCCCCCTTCCTGTCGACAGGAGTTCTTCAGGAGGAGACACGCGTCCGAACACCGAATCAGTCACCGGAACACCAGAAACAGCGATGAGTGCGCTCAGGCCGGACAGAATCATTGTCGTCCACCCTCTCTCTGCACCGGATGCCAGTGAATCGGCTGACAGTCTCACGGTGATGATCAGGCGCTCCGGCGATACGCTCCATGTTTCCGTCCCGGTCGCCGATCCCGAACTCCCGGTGAGAGTTGTCGCAACCGGTGACAGCTTGTGGATTCTCACGGGGCAAACAGTGTGGAGCCTGCTGGTACCAGAACGTATGATGACGAGAGATCGGAAACTCCCGTCAGAAAAACCTTGAAACTTCGGAGCCGGGGGGGTATATTGCACAAGTCGTGCCGACGGGAGGTGTGGCGAAGGTCAACAATAAATAAACATGAGGGTCGTCCATGCAGTCATTCTGGAAATCGATCATTTCCATTCTTGACAAGTACTCGATCCTTGTTGCCGGCGTGGTCATCTACGGGTACTACCTTCTGACCTCGATCGATCTGATAAAGGCCGGGACACCCCACAAGGGATTTCTCGACTACCTGCTTCAGTTTGACTCCCTGATCCTTCTCTGGATCATAGCCGCCGTGGTGATCCAGCTCCAGCGCCACCGGAAACAGCAGAAGGAAGAGGCGGAATACAGAAACAAAATCCAGCTTGAATTCGAAAAACAGCGGATCCATCTTCAGCTATTGGACGAGATCACCACTCTCCTGCAGGACAACGTCAACAATCCCCTCGCGCTGATTTCCATCACCTCTCACAACATCCGAAAGAAATTTCCTGCGGACAGTGATATCACGGGCTGGCTGGACAGAATCGATGCATCGTTGCAGCGGATCCATTCCACCATCCAGGATATCAAGGCATTTCAAACACAGAAGACCATCGAGACAAGTGACGCTGCGCCGAAACAACTGAACTGACAGGGCGGCATCATTCCCCTTTGGCACTCAGTTTTCGACCGTGAAACTCATATTCGATCGTCTTCCCCTCCCTGTTCTTCACCAAAGCGATCGCCTCCATCTCCTCCCCCTTCACCCTTCCTTTCCACCGGACGGTCCCAGATTCCTTGCCGACACTCTCCACTTCGAACCTGATCGCCTCTTCCGTGTTGGTCATCACATAGCACGCCTTCGGAAAACCTGATTTTCCGAAATGTTTCGAAGCAAACTGACAACCGACAAACAGAACGGTGTCCGCAATGGCCTCCTCTCCTCCCCCTGTGACAGTGCCGGCAAATGTCATTCCGCCGAGGTCTTCGGTGTGACGTTGCCCGAATCCTGTTGCGGAAATTATTCCCAGTAACAGAAACACAAAACCTATTCTGCAATTCATCCTGTGTCCTTCTCTCTGTGCTAATTATTCCTGTTTAGCTGTCATGCGGGACCCGGCGGTCGGGCTTTTCTTCGAGGCGCCCGCCCCGAACTCTTTTCCGTAATACTCCCAGGCGAGCGTCTCCGGGGATTCCCCCCTGAAGAACCGAAATAACGCCAATCCGTTTCGCACCTGCTGTCGTACCGTACCGCCGGCAAGAAACTTCCGGGATGATGTGGTCACCCAGCTGTTCATCTTAATCACGGCAGATTGTTTCCGTGCCCGCCGGAGAAACTCCACATCCTCATATAACGGCCAGTCGGGAAACCCGCCGAGTGAGCGGAACAAGGAGGAGCGCACGACGAGACACTGGTCTCCGAACGTGGTAACGGGTGACTCGAATCGGGTGCACGCGGAATAGAACCTGAGCGATGGACTCTCCGGTACGAATCGTGCTCTGAACGCTGCGACGCCAATATCAGGATCTGCCATCGTGGTTTCGATGACTGCAAACCCATCCGCCGGAAGCACCGTGTCCGCATGAAGGAACAGGAGGATCTTCCCCCGCGCCCCGGCGGCTCCGGCGTTCATCTGTGTCCCTCGGCCTCTGCGGCCTGTCACCACATTTGCCCCGTACGAACGGGCATCCGCCACGGTCGTATCGACACTTCCCCCGTCGGAGACGATGACCTCACCACTCCTTCCGCGGAGCTTGACGGATGACAGGCATTGCGGCAATTTCGCCGCTTCATTGAGTGTCGGTATGATGACTGAAAAATCGATAGTTATTCCTTTCGCCGGCTTTCTTCGATAAGCGGTGTCTTCAGAAGTCCTGTCAATGACTGATGGCGCTCGTCATCAAATCCGTCAAGGCCGAACCTGATTGTCCGATGATCATCGATCTGAACAAAACTTCTGAACACTCTGTCCCAAACAGAGAGAACGCTCGAATAGTTCGAATCGGTCTCCTGCTTTCGTCGCGAATGATGCACTTTGTGCATGAACGGCGTGACGACAAACCAGCAGAGAGCTCTGTCCGCCCGCTCGGGCAGACTGATGTTCGCGTGGTGGAAGGCGATGAGCGGCAGTTGAATGACGTCAAACGCAATGACCGACTCGATCGGAATGCCGAAAAGCGGAATCAGTGCAACGCGCATCAGGGAAGAAAGAAGGATCTCTCCCACATGAAAGCGGGTCGCTGTGGTCACGTCGACCGCAGGATCGCTGTGGTGCATCCGGTGAAAGCGCCAGAGAAATGGTACCCGGTGATTGAGACGGTGCCACCAGTAGGTCCATACATCAAGAATGCCGAAACCGAGAACGACAGGCAAAAGGCCATCCAGTTCGGCGACTCGCAGGAGGCCGAACTCCTCCCTCCGGGCAACCTCGGCAACCCAGACGATCAAACCGGAGAACACCAGTGC
>JAOUDE010000104.1 GCA_029859455.1 Ignavibacteria bacterium
CGCTATCACAGTGAGGGGACCTGGCAGCAGCTTACGTTTACGGGGAGTGGTAGTCTGTCGACAAACAGCGTTGGCGGGATCAATGATGCAAAAGATGTGACGTTCACTCTTCTTCTTCACGGACAGATTGCTTACGGTCCAGACGGTGTCGCCCAGCCGCTGGCTCCGCTCGTATCAGCGGCCTATGGAGGCGGTTCGGTTGCCGTCGCGGGCGAGCTGAACGCAAAGGGAGAGATCATGGCAGAGATGGTCATCGGTCAGACCGGCCAGCGTCTGGTACGGCTGGCTCCGGCAGAGCCGTGTGTTTCAAACTGTATTCGAATTGCCTCCATCGATATGAGAGGTAAGGGGCCGTCACGATGTGACCAGGGGCAGGCAGCAGCAAAATCGAGGGTGAGCGTGACCGACGAAGCGGGAAATCCTTTGAGCGGCGTAACAGTGACAGCTCACTACATGGACGACTACTGGCTTGATGAAACAATCGTCGGCGTGACAAATGCGAGGGGGCAGGTTTCCTTCACGCACAGGGGGCCACCCTGTGTTGGAGGGATTGCCATACTTGTGACAGATGCAACAGACCTCGGAACACGTACACTTGACAGGACGACAGGTGTGCTGGCAGATTATGTTCTCCCTCTGCCAAACATCGGACCATGGGACGGTTTTTCAGACAACCGGACTCTCCTCGAAGGAGTGTCAGACAAGGCTCTTCCGATCGGGTTTGCATTGTCGCAGAACTATCCGAATCCGTTTAACCCGGCGACGACAATAAACTACCAGCTTCCGGTCGATGCATTTGTCACACTGACTGTCACAGACGTACTGGGGAGAACTGTCGCGGTACCTGTCAGCCGGCATGAAGCAGCCGGTTACAAGTCAGTCAGGTTTGACGGGAGTAATCTCACCAGCGGTATCTACTTCTATCGACTGCAGGCCCTGAGCACAGATGGTCGGCCACTCGACTTGTCGAGCGGGCAGGCCGGCGAGTTCGTCGAGACGAGGAAGCTCATGTTCATGAAGTAGTATCTCGTTGTCAGCGAAAAGACAAGGAAACCGGCGTAGAATATCCCCGGGGCATGTGTCCCGGGGATCTCTGTCTTTTCCCGAAGGACCCGTCAACCGCCTGCCTTGCTTGTTCCTTTCCTCACGGCTATCTTGGAATTGTACCCGGTCTTGAGGATGCGCGAAGCAGTTCGGTCAGCCGAGGAAGGAGGAAACGTTGCAAAACAGTCTGGAGGGGATGAACACGGTATCCAGGAGTTGGTGGACTCTCTTCCTAACGTGTGCCTTGTCTTCCGGTCTGCAGGGCCAATGGGTCCAACAGACGTTTCCGTATTCCGATGGAACCGCCGGTGTGGAATTCACGGACAAGCTGACCGGTTTCATCTTTGCAGGAGATTGTGTGTACGGGACGACAGACGGAGGGTCAACATGGGAGATCCGGGATTCATGTTTGGGGTCAGCACACCCATTCGCGGTTCTGGATTCAGCCACGGCCCTCTACCAGTTCGGATTCTCCGTACTCGGGACTGGAATCAGAAGAACCACCGACGGAGGAGAAACGTGGGTGACAGTGGATACTCTTCCTGTTCTGTACAACGACTTTGAGTTTGTTACACGAGATATTGGGTACGCGGTCGGAAGTTCAGCGAATCCCTGGGAGACGTTTCTCAGGAAAACGACGGATGGAGGAAATGAATGGCGAACAGTCAGATCATTTGATCTGACCCTGGGGATACTCCAGGCCATATCGTTCGTGAGTGAAGCAGAGGGCTGGGCCGTGACAAACAACGGAACGGTCTATCACATCATTGACGGCGGACTCACATGGACTGTTCAGGATTCGGGGTCAGGTGAAGCTCTGTATGATGTTGATTTCGTTACTTCTGACAGCGGTTGGGCGGTCGGTGGATTCTTCAATACCCCATACAGGAGGACGGTTGACGGTGGGCAGACCTGGGAAAGTTACCCCTGGGAGGGGAGAAGCCTGGGCCAAATCCGGATGCTCAATTCGGAGCTTGGATGGCGCATTGGCCATTGTCCGCTGGTGGGATCATGCGTGCCATTCATTGAGAACACGATCGACGGTGGATTAACGTGGACAGAACAGGAGCTCATACCGCCCCCTCCACCGCTGTCACGATTCTTTTCGATATCGATGGTGGACACGAAACTCGGTTTCGTTGTCGGCGTGGCGTCCGGCGTCCCGCTTTTGTACAGGACCGAAACCGGGGGAGTGACATCAGTGGACAATGCTTCAGGCCGGCCGGCGGGATACTTCCTTTCCCAGAACTACCCGAACCCTTTCAACCCGATAACAGATGTGAGCTTTGGGATTGGGGATGGTGGTTGGGTTACACTCATGATTTTTGATCTTCTTGGTCGGGAAGTTACAAGGATAGTCAATGAAGAGCTTGCCGGCGGAACGTACACTCGCCAGTGGGATGCAAGTCGGCACCCGAGCGGCATCTACTTTTACCGGTTGCAGGTCGGCTACACAGAGGGGGGGCTGACCGGTGACTTCGTGGAGACGAAGAAGCTGTTACTCCTGAAGTAACCCGGTAATTCATATCTTTCGGAAACCCTCAGGACCAGATCCAGGAAAGCACTCCATCTTGTATCTCCGCCCTCCGTTCAGTATCTTGTCGCTTGAAATCCAGCCATCAAGCGTTCGCTGTGAGGGCAGTACCAATTGGGTACTCAACTGGGTACTGTGGATGCTGAATCGGGACGGCAGTGCTGCTGAAAGGTGCTGAATTTGAGCTGGAAACGCATGGAGAGCTGGCAGAACGGCTAATGCACCGGTCTTGAAAACCGGCGGGCGCAAGCCCTTGTAGGTTCGAATCCTACGCTCTCCGCTGATGGGTGAAGGACTCACCGAAATGTTCAACCCTGCGTCACAAACACCCGGTTATCCGGCGGTCCGGAAGGTGATTGAACGCCATGGCCATGAGAATTCGCGCGGCCTTATCAATCTGCTGAAGCGGGCAGGCGAGTCCCGGGCGGCCGTCAGGGTACAGGCGGATGATGTCACGTTTGTCGTCATCCGGGTAAAACCATGAACGGGAGACCTCTGCATGCTGGGGCCGACCGGTAAACGAATCCTCCTGATCGTCCACATCCTCTTCAACTCCGTCTGGACCGGTGGCCTGTCCGCCATTCTACTTCTCCTCCTCATCAAAACCGAAACAGCTCCTGAACAGGTCATCGCTCTCGATCATGCGGTCTTCCGCATCCATGATGCGATCGTGATGAATATCGGGTTCGGCGTGGTGGTCACAGGATTCCTCTTCTCTCTCTTCACGCGGTGGGGGTTTTTCGATTTTACCTGGGTGATCATAAAATGGATCGGGCTGCTTTTCCTTTTTACTCTGATTACAGCCTTTCTCGCTCCCGCCGTCAACGGGATGGCAGCCCTGTCCGATCTTCACGGAACCGCTGCCCTGCACGACCCCGAGTACCGCTTCTATCATGTCAGAACTTTCCGTGTGATAGTAATCCTCATTGTCACGATCGCGGCTCTGGTCGGGCTCTCTGTATTCAAACCGTGGGGGCCCAGGAGGAAACCGGTCAACGTGAAACGGGCACGGGTTTTGACAGCAGGGATTGTCACCGGGCTCCTGGTCGTCGGTGCCGGTGTCTCCCAGTACGTGCAGCTGGAACATTTCCGGATGATGGAAGTTCATGATCCTGATCTCCGGAACCTCGACGACGGGGAGTATGTGGGTTCCGCCGACCTCGGAGTCACATATACGGTCAGTGTCTCCGTGAGAGATCACCGGCTTGCCGGTGCCTCACTGCTGGACGAGGACCCCGGCCACTATACGCGACTTGCGGAGGGGATCCTCAGCCGGATCATCAGTGAACAGAATGTAAATGTCCGCGCCGTGACAGGAGCGACCACCTCGAGCAAGGGACTGATGCTGGCAGTCGAAGCTGCATGTCGTAATCCGTAGTCCGGGAGCGATGCGGGAGGGAAAAGGACCTGAGTCAGCTGGACGGCGGGGACGGGCCGATTGCCGGCCGAGCCATGTGAACCGGATGAGGTGCTTCATTCTCCCGGTGTTCCATTTCGGTGACGACCAGCAAATGCTGACGGGCCGAAGTGACCCAGGAGAATCGGGCTGCCCGTTCAAAGCCGTTTCGAATCAGACGGGCCCTCAGCCGGGCGTCCGAGATGACGGCATGGATGCCTCTGGCGATCCCCTCGGTGTCATAGGGATCGACATAGTATGCCGCGTTTTCGCACACTTCGGGGAGGCTGCCCGCGCGCGAGACGATTGCCGGACAACCGGCTTTCATCGCCTCAAGCGGCGGCAGCCCGAATCCCTCATAGAAGGATGGAAACACGAGTGCATCGGCAGACCTGAGGAGGGATGCGAGCTGTTCGAATGAAACATGTCCCGCAAAATGAACCCGACCCCGGTCGATGCCGTACTCTCGCAGCCTCTCCTCGTCAAACAGCTTCTCCATTCGTTCACGTCCGTGCCCGGCGATGACGAGGGCGTGCGGAATCCTGTTCTGAACCAATCCGAAAGCCCTGAGAACCCCGGTGATATTCTTCATTCTGACGATCCGGCCGGTAAAGAGAATAAACGGCCGCCGGAAACGCTGTGCATCATCGGTGTCACCTAGGTCTGCCAGGCGAACCCCGTTAGGAATGACCTTGATTTTTTCCGGGGGGAGGTTGTAGATCTGTTCGAGGAGTCCCTTCGTGTGGCGGGAAGGCGTGATGATAGCCTGCGCCTTCCGGAGAACGAACGGCAGCAACCGACGGAAATAAAAGTATTGCTTCCTGTGACACTCGCGGAAGAGCAATGGAATGACGTCATGGATCGTCACAACCTGCCTTGAACGGAAAAAGATCGCTTCGAGCTGGCTCGCCGTGACAATCAACGACCGCGGATGCCTCAGTCCGATCAGGTTGCTGAGAAGGAACCGGAGGAGGTGCCCTTTGAAGCCGTTGTCCGGCGAGACCCGCGGGGAAACCCATTTCAACGTCCAGTGATCCGGAATCGCGAGACCGGAGAGATGTTCCGCCGCTGTCCGGTTCACATAAACGATGAAACGGAGTCCGGTCCGAACGGTGGTCAGTTCCCTGAGAAGATTGAATGTATATGTTCCGATTCCGTCAAGATAGCAGCCGAGATTGGTCGCATTGATCACAACGGGTCTGCCATCACCACCTTTCGGGCTTGTCATTGTCCCCCGCTCCCCCGATATTCTGCCGCGACTTTCGCCGGCTCACCGTCCATCATCATCCGGCCCTGGTCAAGCCAGATCAGCCGATCGCAGTGCATGACGAGGAAATCGAGGTTGTGTGATACCAGGACGGTCGTTCTGCCCGATTCCATCAGCCGCTGCATCCTGATGACACACTTCCTCATGAAGAACTCGTCGCCAACCCCGAACACCTCGTCGATGAGAAGAACTTCGGGCTCTACGTCCGTTGCAAGCGCAAAAGCCAGCCGTGCATACATCCCTGACGAGTAATTCTTGACCGGCTCGTCAAAATACTCCCCGAGTTCGGAAAACGTCCGGATTCCATCGATTCGGGCTTCGATCTGAGACTCCGAGTACCCCATCAAGAGACCGGCCAGAAAACAGTTCTCTCTCCCTGTGAGATCCGGCTGAAACCCGATGCCAAGTTCGAGGAGCGGGACAATGTGGAGATCCGGTCGCACATAAACATGTCCCTCCCGCGGCGTAATGACCCTCGAGAGGACCCGCAGCAGGGTTGACTTCCCCGCCCCGTTCCTTCCGATCAGACCGATATGCTCTCCCGGTCCGATCGTCAGCCGGATATCGCGGAGGGCATGAAAGTATTCCTGTCCGTTCCGTCCCGTCAGGGTTCCGAGCATGTGGCGGAGGCTCCGCTGACTCACGGCGTGTTTCTCGAAATAGACCGCTATATCGTCAAGCTCAAAAACCGGTTGGCTTTTCATCGCTCCCTGTCACAGATAATAGTAGAATCGGCTCGAATACCGGCGCATCATCGTGATACCGGCTGCCATGGCAAGCAGACTCAGAAGAAAGGAAACGACCCAGTCTTCCGGAGACGGCCACTGAGCAAAATAGACCGGCTTCTGGAACAATGCAGAGAAATAGGTCATCGGATGGAACTGGATGATGGCGGACTGAAGTGTCCCCTCTCCGAAAATGTCCGGACGGAAAAGAATCGGCGATGAGAAGAATGTCAGCATCAGGACCATCTGTACGATCGGCCTCACATCACGGAAAAACGTGAACAGCACTGCAGCGATCAGCCCCAGCCCGAGCCCGAACAGCGACCATGGCAGGACGGACAGCGGAAGAACGACGAGGTGGACGGTCCATGTCGGCTTCAGAAAACCGAAAAGAAGAAAGACGACGACCATCGAGAAGACGAATTCGACGCTTGCCATGATCCAGCGGGTCATCGGAAGAACCATCGGCGAGACTGACATTCGTTTGATCAGCCAGTCTCCTCCGACGATCGACTCCATCGAGGAGTTGACGATCTTCTCCAGGTATCGCCAGGGGACGAGAGCAGCAAACAGAAAGACCGCATAATCGCTGATATCCATCCTGTTCACGACCGAGAAGATCACCGAGAGGACGACAAGGAACATCGCCGGCTCCAGGAAGTTCCAGAGAAAACCGAGCGATGTGTACCGGTACCTCAGGCGGAGCTGGCTCGTGGCGTAGAACAGTGTGAAGCGGGTGGTTTGCTGAAGTGTTGTCATCGGTGTCGTCATGATTCCGCTTTGAGCTCCCTCGATGCAGACAGGACCGGGGGATCCGTTCGGACCTCTGTTGCACCTTCGGAAGCGCTTTCAATTGATACATGCTTCAGCCGGCATTCCCCTTCTGCCGCCTTTCCAACCAGAGCATAGCAATAATCATCCTTCACATTGATTTCGAATTCGATCGTGGTCGGCCCGGCACAACGAACCGTCCGCTCGGAGATGCAGCTGACCTTTTCTGAATCCAGGGTTCTGTATGCGTGGATTCGTGCGTTGACAGCCGCTGTGCCTTCGAGAGGCTCCACGCTGATACGAAAAGTCCGCGCTCCCTCTCCCCACCATATGTAGTCAGTGTGAAACACTGTTCTATCGGGCACCCCGGCCGGTGTGAAGAACTCCGCATGGTCTGAAAAATGAGGGGGGATGCCTCCCGGAAGAGAGGAAAACGGACTGACTGTAACCCGTCCCTTCCGGAGGGATTTGCGGTACTCGCCGACCCCATGCCGCAGGAACCCGAGCGAGTCTTCCAATCCCATGATGTCCGGCACCGGGCGTCCGCCGAGGGCGGGGTTCTTCTTCAGAACAAACAGTCCTGCCGTAAAGGGGTATTTCCCCCGCAGAAGCTGGAGGTGAGGAAGAAAATCGTGGAGAGCCTCATAGGCGAATTGTCCCGGAGCGAAGGAAAGCTCCCTGATATTTCCCGGGAGCGGGTAATTGACCGTGTGCCGGGTAAGCCTCGCATCGAAAACCGGCTCAGGGACAAGGGGCGCTGAGCTCAGCAGATCTTTGAGATAATCCCAGGAGAAGATCACGTTGTCCGGGTCGGCAATTGTCTCGGGGCCGTAGTGAAATTCCGTCGAGAAAACATACACCCCTCCGTTCCTCAGAACTCTGTGCACCTCGTTCAGGTGCCGCAGGAAATCTCCCCGGCCGCCGATATGCTCGATCGCACAGGTCGAGTAGCAGAAATCAAATGTCTCCGAAGGAAACGGAAGATCCCGCATATCGGCACCGAGAACCGTCATGCGCGAGAGCGGAGCAGGAAACGGCGGATCTGATTTGATGAAGTCCTCCGGGTTATCAGTTCGGGCACAGGACCACGGTGTCTCCGTATCGTACAGATCGGTAACAACCAGCTGCCGCACGTGATGGACAATCGAATACAGGAGACGCTCCCTGCCACCCCCCATAGAGAGTCCGACGGCCTGACTGCCGAACACCCCCAGTTTCGAGAGCGCCCGAAAAATCATTGCGAACTCCCACTGTTTCCGGTGAAACCTGGCAGGCTCCCTCAACTCGGCCGCGATGATCTGGGAAACTCCCGGAAGAAACCAGTCCGCCCCGTCGCACACCTTACTGAACCGGTTCATGGTTGTCCTTCCTCGCGGAGTTTGGATCTCACGGCCCGTACCACCTCATCTGTTTTCAGGTCGGCCAGACAGATACTCCCCCTCATTCCAGTCAGCTTGCACGGAATCTTCTCGTTCCTCCAGCACGGCACGCATCCGAGTTGTGCCCGCAGGTCCAGGAACGTGCATTCGGGGTAATGGCGTATACGGACGATCCCGTCGATCGGCCCGTAGAGTGCCACGCATGGG
>JAOUDE010000425.1 GCA_029859455.1 Ignavibacteria bacterium
CTCCCCGGGCTTCCCACGGCCATCCAGATCCGGTCGTTCTCCGTGATGATCGAGGGGGCGACCGTTGCCCAGGGGACCGCGTTCGGACGGAGGTAGAACGGATGGTCGATCTTTGAGAACTCGTAGTCCATGATGTAATTGTTGTAGAGGAAGCCGAGGCCGGCGGCGGCCGCTTTGCTGCCATACACACGTTCGATCGACTGGGTCAGGCTAACCGCCATGCCGTTTCTGTCAATTACCGACAGATGCGTGGTTTCTCCGCGCAGTTCATCCTCCGTGGTCATCACCGGCAGGAGCGCCGCGTCGACCCCTTTCAGGATCCGTCGTACCTGTCTCCGCGCAAATTTTCGCCCGAGCATCTTCTTCTGTTCGACCTGAGGATAGAAGTTCGGATCGAACGGCCGGTCAGACCGTTCGAGTTGTGCTTCGCGAAAGACTTCCGCCAGGACCCGGAATCGCTCAAGACGGTTTCCGGCGGGGAACTCGGTTTTCATGGCATCAAGCATATTCAAAGCCAGGACCAGCGTCCGCCCGGCACCTGGGGGAGGCATCGAATACACGGTTCTCCCCCGGAAGGTCCCGCGCACAGGTCGCCGCTCGATTGGCCAGGGGATGAGAGCCAGATCATCGATCCGGAGAAGCCCCCCGTTCTCCCGCATATCTCCATCGATCCTCCGGGCCATCGTGCCGGTGTAGAACTCCTTGATCCCTTTCTCGCTCAGTTGTTTCAACGTCTTTGCAAGGTCGGGCTGCTGGAACAGGTCGCCGGGATTCCAGGGCTCTCCACCGCGGAGAAAGTAATTCGCTCCCGAGCGCGAGTCGACCTTGAGGAAATTATCCAGTTCCCGCTTCTGGAGGCCGCATTGCAGTTCGGTCAGCTCGTACCCTCCTTCGGCAATTTCAATGGCGGGGGCGATGACATCCTTCCATGGAAGTTCCCCGTAACGCTGTTGTACATACCAGAGTGTCGCCGGGGTCGAAGGAACGGTCGTTGCCCTGTATCCGGTACCGCGGTCGGACGGTTGAATGGCAGCAATATGGGCGAGAGAGGGGGCTCTCGAAGAACCGTCTATGGCGCGGATCTTCTTCTCATTTCCGATCACCATCATTGTCTGTCCCCCGAGTCCGCTCGCCTGCGGTTCGCAGACCCCGAGCGCAAGCGCTGCGGCAACGGCTGCATCGGCGGCATTACCGTTTTTCGAAAGAATCCTGACGCCTGCTTCTGTCGCTCTTGGAAAGGCGGTAGCGACCATGCCGCCATCAGCGCGGGCCCAGCGAACCGGAGTCTCATCCATCCGTTTTCGATTCCTCTGATTTTATTCCCGCGCTTTCCCTGATAATCAACGCCAGCAGGGTCGCCCGATCGATCAGGCTGTCCCGCACGATGAATTCAGAAGGTGAGCGGGGATTACCTCCCGAAGGTCCCAGGCCTTCAAGAACCGGAGCTCCGTGTGCGGCGTAGCAGACACCGGATGATATCTCGCGGAAGATCGGAGCGGTTCGAATCTCAAGTCTCGTTGCGATACCCTTGACCCGTTCAAAGAACATTCGTGTTTCTTCGGTCTCGAGCATCGGAGGCCGATGAATTCCCCGTTTGATCCGGACCTGGAGTTTCGAGGGGGAGCCCCGTTTTGCGATCTTCTTGATCTCTTTCTCAAGAATTTCTCCCTGATCGGCAGATCGATAGTGCGCGTCGAGCGTCGCTGTCGCGATGTCCGGAGCCAGCCCGTACACTGTTCTGGCATCCAGCTTTGTGACATTGACAACATTGCCCCGTTCCTCTGAAGAAAGTCGCTGCCACGACCGGACCTTTCCAGCAACGGCAGAAACAACATTTTCCGCGCGCAACGTATTCTGTTCCTTGATATTACTCATTTCCACAACGAAATCAGTGCGTCCGCCGCACGACGTGACGATCCCGCCGGATCTTCCTCCATACTTGAGGCCGACGATTACCCCTGAGTTCCTCGTCAGATCGGAAACAATGTTTCTTGAGTACCGTCCTCCCAGTGTATCATCACTGAGAAGGAG
>JAOUDE010000105.1 GCA_029859455.1 Ignavibacteria bacterium
CGGAGGAAGACCACCCGCCCCCTGAAGCGCTCATCGTTGTCCATTTCTTCGCGATCTTCTTCCCCCTTCCTGTTTTCGCCAGCCATATTTTGATCAGGATAAAACCGACGAAATACAACACGAATGGTATCCAGCCAATGGTCGGTCCGAGAATCCATGCAGGAAAGGAAATCCAGAAGGGAATCAGGAAAACAAAGAGGAACCAGGACACAAAGCCGGAGGAGACAACCGCCATCGATGTGAAGATCCCGATCACAATCGTGAAAATCAATCCCGCCACCAACCTTACCATCAGCTCTTCGCCTTCCCATTCGTCCCAATCGCTCTCATCTGCCTCATAGGATCCTTCAATCGCTGCCAGAACCGCTCTTGTTCCCTGAACGAGACCCGCGTCAAAGTCACCATCGCGAAACCTCGGCACAATCTCGTTCCTGATGATTCGTCCGGAGAGGGCGTCAGTCAGATCTCCCTCTAACCCGCTCCCCACTTCAATTCGGACTTTCCTGTCATCCCGCGCCACGAGAATCAGGACTCCGTTGTCCTTCTCGGCCTGCCCAAGCGCCCAGGTTTCCGCCACCCTGAATGAGTATTCTTCGAGCACCTCGCCCTCAAGCGACGCGACGGTAAGAACCGCGACCTGATTTGAGGTGGAGTCCTCATGTACTTTCAGCATTGCCTCGAGTTCCTGCAGAGCAGATCCGCTGAGCATCCCCGCCGTATCATTCACCCTGCCGCTCAGGAAAGGGACATCCCGTGCCTGAACCGGCAGGACAAGCAGAGCGACAATAAGAGAAAGAAGGAACCGTTTCATCGTGGTCCGCCGGTTCTTGGCGTGTCCGACAGCTCATTCCTGTCGTCCCGGCTTCTTGCCAGTCCATGGATTTGCAGCAACGCGGCACCGGCACGTACAGCCTCGACCATCCCATCACCGGCCCTTCCCCCCTTTACGGCCAGCGTGAGGTCGTCCGTGATCTTCCGCCACTCATCCGGTTTGACCCTGGCGTTGATTCCTGAGTCTCCAACGACCACCACACGCTGTTCAAGCAAGCTGACGAAGATGAGAATTCCTGTACGCCCCTCCGTTGCGAAGACCTCTTCTGAAAGAAACGCCTGCTGAGCCCGTTGAAAACATCGGTGATCAAGGAGCTCCCTCCCGGCAAACAGTCTTTTCAAGGGAGGGACCCACCCGACGAGGAGCATCGCCAGGGAGGAAGCCAGAAGGAGGCAGGTAACCATAATGGGCAGAGCCCCGGCAACCCAGATTTCCGTCCAGGTTCGGAGGATCCAGAAGAGACCCGCAACCGGAATGGCGAAGAGGAAGCCTGCACGCCAGACCGCCTCGTCATATGCATCGCTTCTGTCAACAATAAACGGGACAATTTCCGCCGACGTCAGCCGCTCGGCGTCGGTAACCGAGTCTTTGATCCTGCGAAGATCCTGATCTGAGAAGATATCTGAGATTGTTGGCTTCATATCAGATGTTCCATGAGAGACTCAATGGCATAAACAGAAGTCAGAATGTGTGACCGACAAGCGAGATGGACGACATCGTATGCGACTCCGTTCAGAGTTTCGTCAGTTTCTGAATCGAGGGTCTCAAAAAACTGACAATCGACCGAGTGTCCTGATGGGGACCGGACCGTGGTTTCACAAAGCAGCTTTCTCTGAAAATGAGTCCCGGTTCGATTCTCTCCAGGCTCTGGACGGATCATCCCTTCTTCCGCCTGATGACATCATCACGATCAGAGGTCGGATCCTGAACCCTGACGACATGTTGGGGAGTCGGGGCATCAATTCCCTTTTCTCTCAGCGCATCCAGCACGGCAATTCCGATATCACTCTTGGCTTCAAAGTATGATTCTGTGTGGATATAATAGTACAGAGTGAACTCCAGAAAATATTCCCCGAATCCTTCGAAAATGACAAACGGAGATGGTTGATCAAGTACCTTCTCATGCTTTTCCGGAATCTCCCGGACAATCATCATCACACTTCTGGGGTCACTTCCAAGGGTAACCTTGAAGGGAAAACTCAGCCGTCGGACCCTGTTTGAAAGAGTCCAATTTGTTACCGGCTCCGATATAAAATCACTGTTGGGGATGATCACTTCCGCACCATCAAAACTGTTGACTGTGGTCGAACGAATCCCAATGTCGCCGACCTTTCCCCACAATGAACCGATTTGAACTGTATCGCCCTTCTGAATAGGTCGCTCAAATGCCAGGATGACCCCGGAGACAAAATTTGCTACCGTGTTCTGAAGGCCAAAACCGAGACCAACCCCGAGGGCACCTGCGAGGAGACCGAATTCCCCCAGATTAATTCCTGCTGACGCCAGCGCCAGGATGATACCAAAACTCACCAGTGAATAGCGAACCACCATCGAAATAGCACCGGGGACCCCCCTCGGCATCCTGATGCGCGGGAACAGATCATGCTCAAGCAGACTCCGGATAACTCTTGTTATGACAAAAGTCGCAAGGATGACCGCAAGAAAGACGAAGATCTCTGCGATGGATATCCGGACCACACCAAAGCCCCATTGGTTTGCCACAACCTCCGAGAGCCAGTCGGACACTGACGGATAGAGGCCAAACGCTACCAGGACAGACCTGGTCCAGAGGAGAACGGCCCCGATTGTCACAAGGAAGACGATCTGTTTCACAATCGTCAGAGCTGAGGCGCGGATTGCAGCAGAGAGTCGGCTGAGCACTTCTGTTACCGTCAGGAACACAATGCCATTCAGCATGATTGCAACAACAGCGATTCCCATCCCGTTCGCGCCGGCCACGAGTGTCCCGGACGCCATCCGGCGGGCGAGTGAGACGCTCCCGACGACATTGGCAACGAGCGAGATGGCAAAACAGGCAACACCAATCGGCCAAAGGGCCCGCATGGCCTTGCGAAGCCCCGTCAGCTCCGTGTCACGGAGCAGACCACCGGGGCGTACAAGGACAATGAGTGCTCCCAGTCCAATCAGGGCCTCGGCAAGGATAATCAGCCGGTCAGCCAGCGCGCTACCGGGAATGACCTCCTCGGTCACATTCATCGCATACACGATTGCAAGAAGAACGATCTGACGGTGAACGCGCTGTTTCCCAAAATCCATGGCAAGCAGGCTCAGCGGAAAAAGAAGGATAAGCCTCAGGAGATCTGTGAACGCTGCCGGCTTGTTCGGAAAGATGAAAAACGCAAGGAAGATGATAACCAGGAATGAGGACGCAACCGGTCTCAGCAGAAGGTTCCGGGAGAGAGAGAATTGACCCGTTCCGTCCGCTGGTATCTGATACCCCTGAACCTGCCGCCTGATGAGAAAGAAAAGGAAGAAGACGACGACAGCGAGAGCCAGGTGTGCAACAACCCTATCCATGCTCTGTTGAAGATATGTGATGGTCGAAACAACATTCCTTTTCCATGTACCGGTCACCGCCGTGGTCGCATCGACAGCCATGGATGGCTCCGGTGAAAGGACTTCCCACAGCGGTAGCGCGTCACGGCTAAACAACTGCCCGCGGAGAGCTTCGGCCTGCGTCCTGATCCTGTTTCGGTCATCTGAGATTCTTCTACGCTCCTTCGCGATCTCTCCCTGAAGAGCAAGGATTTCCTTGAACCGTCGCTCGAGTCTGTCAGCAGCTTCCGCAATCTCCTGGACCGTTGCGGTTACCGACTTTGTGAGAGACCGGAATGAGCGGACGCTCCGGACGGAATCGAGCGTTCCCTCCCAGAGTACCCTTGTCGCGCTGACCTCCGCAGCAGCTTCTTTCAACCTGTCAGATTTTTCCAGAAGGAGCTTTTCCCAGCCTTCGAGTGTCGATGCGAAGGAATCCCACTCCAGGCTCAGATCATTCACCCGCCTCTCAGAAAGATCAGCCAGGCCCGTCATCTCGGCTGAACCTCTTCTCGCGGTAAGTGAATCGGACAGGAAACGCAGTCTTTCACCTGTTTGTTCAAGCTCCGGATCCGGTTCCGAGAGGTAGTCCAGATCTCGCAGATCTTCGGTAACCTGAAGCGACCGGAGAGAGATCTCTTCAAAGGGAACAACGAATTCGTTTGATTCCTTGGGAGAAGGGGTCGACTCGTGCCCTGTCTGGGCGTTTGCAAAGGACCCATAGGGTGAGATGAACAACATCATAAACATCATCACGACGGCCGGAGTGCGCTCCAAGCGAACTATTGCTGCCCTGTCTGCATTCATAGGACTCAGAGCTTCCATCCTAGTGAAAAATTGATGCCGAAGTCGTTTTTAGAAGCTGCGATTGTAGGCGGCTTGCTGTCGAAGCTGTCATAAAACGTAAGATTCCAGAAAAAATCCTTTGCTATTTCCCATTTCAAAGTAATATCAAAATCTACCCTCACCCTGTCGAATTTCGGCACAGTTGGGAACACGTTGATGTATGTTTCCAGGTCAATTTCGGGTTCGTCATACTGGAAGATCGCATACCGGGCACCAAGAAGTCCTTCCACACTGGTGGTGTGTGTTGGCTGGTTCAGGGTATCCCGTCCTTCCTCAAATTGCACATACAGACCTCCCGCGGTATAGATATATTGGTTGCTGCTGTGCCCCAGGTATTTGCCACCACCACCACCGGCGATATATCGCGAGACCAGACCGAGCTCGGAGTTCTTTTGATACGCTCCATACGCGTTGGCAAACCAGCGGCGGCCGAGATGCCAGTTCGACGTCAGGTTGACATCGTTGCGGCGGGTTGGGTCCTTTTCTTTCTGCAGGGTCAGCACGAGGTCCGCCTTGAAGATACGTATGTCATAATCACGTTTGTGCGTGGCGCTTATTGCAAGGTTCATCTGCCCCACCCCGCTTCCTTTCTGGAAATTCAGTCCTCCACTGACGGAAAGGTCGAGCCTGTCCCAGAAACCGGTTTTGATTCGGGTAATCGCAACCACACCCTTCAACGGAGCTCTGTTAATGATTTGCTCAAGCGAAATGATCAACTCCGAGGAAGTTGTATCGGTGTCCAGAGAGCCAAAGTAAAGCATACCGCTCGAGAGCTCTACCCTGAAAAAGCGGGGAGATCTGAGATAGAGGACATGGGACCATTTCACATTGATCTTTCCCGTGGCTTCGGTATCAAAGACCATCTTCCCGCGGTCCAGCTCCTTGATCTCACCGACAAGGAACCCGTTCCCGGTTGTCACCAGTGTATCAGTCGTCCCGGCCGGGAAACAAGGAGATGGAAGGAAGACAAGGACGGAGCACAGAACAAGCGGCCAGCAGAGAGTCGTCGTAACAAACATTCCACCGCTACCTCTCATTCAGCACTCCGGAGATCGGGCATTCAGGGCGATGGTATGTAATGGGTGAGTGCTTCAGGAAGGTGTTGCCGGATCTCAGCAATCCGTGTCTCATCTGAAGGATGGGTGCTCATGAACTCGGGTGGCTTCTGGCCACCTTGCGCAGCCATCCGCTCCCAGAACGACACGGCGGCAGTCGGATCGTACCCGGCCATCGCCATGAAGATCAGGCCAATATGATCCGCTTCGCTTTCATGACTTCTGCTGAACGGGAGCATCACACCATACTGCGCGCCGACGCCGAACGCCCCCATCCAGAGGGCCTGGGTTTCAGCCGGTTCGTTCCGGACGGCAACAGCGAGAGCGGTACCTCCAAGCTGGGCAATAAGAGAATGACTCATCCGTTCCGCTCCATGTTCCGCCACAGCGTGTGCCACTTCATGTCCCATGACCACCGCAACGCCGAGCTCATCCTGACAGATTGGAAGGATCCCCGTGTAGAACACGACCTTGCCGCCTGGCATACACCAGGCGTTTACCTGGTCGCTCTCAATGAGGTTGAATTCCCAGTCATAACCGTTTAGTTCTTCTGCAAGCCCCCTCTCCCTGAAGAACGCCTCCACTGATGCCTGGATCCTCGCGCCGGTCCGCTTGATCATCGCGGTTTGCTCGGCATTCGAACTCAGTTTGTTCTCGTTTAGAAACTGATCGTACTGCTGGTAGCTCATCGCCATTACCTCAGAGTCCGGGATGATGTTGAGCTGGCTCCTTCCGGTAAGCGGCACGGACGAACATGAGAGCCCGAAACCGGTTATGAGAACAATAGCTATGACGATAACAGGCGGCCTGAGGGTCATACGAATCCGATTTGTTGGAAAGGTTTTCGTGAAATTAACGAATCTGTCTGAAAGAGACAACCTGCACGAATATCGCCTTTCTGTCCTCTATTTCGGTACGGACTGAATCTCCATCAGATTTCCGTCCGGATCTCTGAAATGAGAAACCACGATATGCCACTCGTCGACCTTGAGCGGTTTGGTAAGAGTAGCTCCGCGGGCAGCCAATTCCTCCATTGCCTCATTCAGGTCTTCGACCTGAAACACAAGAATGATCCGATCTCCCGCTTCAGGACCTCCCTCAACGAAACTGGAGTCCATGGTTTCTTTCACCATAGAGAGGTCGACAATGGTTAGAAGAACAGTCCCTGCATCGAACTCCGCCACCATGTCATCCTCTGTACCAAAGTCGAGCGGCAATCCGACGACGTTCCGGTAGAAGCGAAACGACTCACGAAAATCCTTAACGAGAATTCTGAGGTTTGATCGACGAATTTTCATGCAACACCCCTGCTGGAAGAAAAGGGACTGCTGTTCCAGAGATAATACACACCATCTGCCTCAAGGGCAATGCCGACGAAATGAGACCGTCTCCCCGCCGGTTACATCGAACCAGCGATGGCCCAGCAATCGATCATCGAGCGAAGGGAGAAGAGGTTGTATCATTGGTAATACCAGTCACTGGTGGTTGTTACTCACCGCCGGCCCGGTCGTTGTTTGGAACCCCATTGGTTGAAGTATCATCCGGATTCAAAGCCCTCAATCGGCGCTGGAAATCAAGCGTCTTTTCCTGGCTGCCAGCCTCCTGCATGAGAAGAGCCGCGAATTCCAGCAGGTCCCGATCATATGGGTGTTCCCGGAGAGCAGACTCCACCACACGGATCGCCTCCTCAGATCTTCCATTCGAGTAGAGCCCGACCCCGTACACATAAGCATTCCTGGAATCTTCGGGGCCGAGTTTGACCGATCGGGCAAGATACACCATCGCAGAGTCTGACTCTCCTTGCCGAATGAACACAAGGCCGAGAGCGTGGTTGATCACTGGATCTGACGGATCTATCCGAATCCCTTTTCTGAGCAGATCCAATGCTTCCTCCTCCTTCCCCCGGGCCCTGTAAAGGTCTGCAAGGTTAACATAGGCCGGCACAAAAACCGGTTCGGAAAGGAGTGCTTTCCTGAGATACGTTTCAGCCCTTGTCCCGTTCCCCATTTCGAGGTAGAGGTTCGCGAGATTCAGGAGTGAGGAAGGATGGTCAGCATTCAGAATCTGCGATGCCTCATATTCCTTCAGAACCGATTTCCAGTGCTGATCCTGATCAGCCGAAAGCACTCCGGCAGAGACCCCCGCCAGTCCACGGGCTGCAAGGGTTCTCACAAGGCGGACAGAATCGCTCAGAAAAGGTGCCAGCAGTCGGACACGCTGGTTCGGCGGAATGATTCCCAGTACAGTGATGGCTGATGCCCTCACAGAGGGATGCGAATCCTTCAGCGCCAGTGCAGTGACCGAAAGAGCATCTTCCGAACCGTATTGTCCCAAGAGTGATATGGCGGTCGCACGGACAATCGGTCCCGCAGAATCAGACGCGAACAGGTCGATCAGTTCTTTGCGAGCGGCGGGATTCAGCTTCCTTGCATCGGCAAAGATCTCACCATAATGGCGCTGTTTCTGCACACCGAATCGTCGTTCAAGTTCCCGTTCCGCCCACCCCGCCGGACGGTCCCCGTGGCAGGCAGTACACGGCTCCGGTGAACCGATCTTTCTGGAAAGGTCCGGCCGGGGAATACGGAAGCTATGGTCCCGACGCGGATCGATAACCATGTAAGTTGTGACGGGCATGTGACAATCCACGCATTCCGGTTTTCCAGTTACTTCACCATGGAAGTGGTGGCCGGGATGATCGAACACCTGTGCCTTGTGGCACCGAAAACAGAGAGCATTCCCCTCCGCGTACACTCTTGTTGAGTGAGGTTCATGACAGTCGGTACACACAACCCCTTCCAGATACATCCTGCTCTGGAGGAACGAACCGTAGACATACACCTCTTCGCGGATCTGTCCGTCATCGTAGTACAGATCATCACGGAGGATGGAGGGATAGTGAGTATCCTCGAGCGGCCGGCCGTGGACATACTGCTCGCTGATCAGGGAGCGTCGGGAGTGGCAGCGTGCACAGAGCGTAACCTCCGGACTCCCCTCTCTGCGGA
>JAOUDE010000426.1 GCA_029859455.1 Ignavibacteria bacterium
GTACGTGACAACATGAACATCATCCCCCAGTTCGAAACTGTTCCCCTGACTGTACGTTGGCGCGGCCACATACCGTAACCGGGCACTCTGCTGCCGGTTTCCTCCGCGCGGAATATCCGTTATGAAATCAGCCTCCGCCATTCCGTCCACCAGAGCGACCGGAGGGGAAGCATTGCCCTCACTTGGATTCAGTGCCTCAACAGTCAGGGTAAATTTCTGTCCCGGACAAACCGTTGACACGGTAACCTTTCTGATAACATTTCCCATGCGGTAGCGGAGACGCGCCTGATTGTTCTGAGCGGGGAGGATGCCTCCCGAAGCACTTCCTGTTGCCACGATCAGCAACGGTGAACCTCCCTGAACGCTGATCTGGGGCTGGGCAATGGCGTCCCCGCTGTGCATGCACGAGAGGAACATGAAGATTGAAACAAGGGCTATGTTCCGCGTCCGGCTCATTGGTCCTGAATCGTGAATGTTACAATGTGATCGTCGATCCCTGTTCCCTGACTTGCTGTGGCGATCCCCTTATAGAGAATCCTGCAATTACCGGCAGACATACCCAGGTCGACGAGAAAATCGACGGGGTTTCCGGAAAGAAGGACCTCGCCGGTTGGCGTTCCTGCAGTCCTGTTCACCGCTGCAACGCTCATCGCGTACCGGGGTGCGCCGATTCCTGACATGACGGTGACCTTTATTCCAGCGGCATTGCTCCCCCAGCGGAGTGTCGACGACTGATCTGACACTGTCATCGTGTCCTGGCCGGCAATCAACCCTGCTCCACTGATTGTCATCATGACGGACCCGATGTCCAGCTCAAGGGATGTGATCTCCTGTACCTGAACCGTCACCGTGTGGTTGTCAGAATCGATCTGTCCTGCGGCCGTGTTACCGGCAATGAATAGCAGCAAGAATGAAAGCTGAATCCGGGTAGTCATGACTTTTCGAAATTCCTGTCCTAATCAAAAAGGGGGACTGTCCGCGAAAACCCGGACATCCCCCCAATCAACGCACGTTTCTGTTGTGCTAGTTTGTCAGCGTAAGAGTGACCACCCGCGCCGTGGCTGCGAGCTGTCCTGCAGATGCGAGGGCTCCGAACGTGTATTGGATCGTTTGGCTGGCATCCGCGCCAAGGGCGATACCGGTCACAACATCTGCCGCACTTCCCGCGGTTGCGCTCGAGATGTCAACGTCACCGAGACTGGTACCCTGACCACTCGCGAGGTTCACTTCCAGCGTGTAGCCGGCTGCGAGGGCTGCATCTATTTCCGCCGTGATCTTCACGGTGGCAGCAACATTCTGTGTGATACTGTAGTTGGTCGAGTTATCCGTAACAGGTGTCAGAATGTCGCTTCCTGCTGTGCCCGATGTAATGGTCAAAGGCGCAGGGTCACCGGAAACCGACATCAAATAGATTGGATCGACCGCCAGTGTGACGTTCTGATTAACCGAAGCCTGTGCAAAACCCTCTCCTGCGACGCAGAAGACAAGTGCAACGACAGCGGTGAATACAAGAAAATTCCTCATGATCCCTCCAGATTAATAAGTTGGTTGTGAGAAGTGCCGGATCATGAACAAATTGTGGGCCAAGTCACACAAAGAGTCAAAGGGTCAAAAAGAGGTTGAAAAGGAAGGGTTGTTGGAGGGGGGTACCAGACTGGCGAGGTGGCGTGGGCGGTATTTACGGCAGGTCGATGGTAAAACCTACCCGCAAGAGCAAAAGGGCAGAATTTTCACCCGCCCTCAAGCTTTAATTGTCAGATGGTACAATGGTGCATTGCTTCAATGGTGCAACGACCTCATGGTGCAATGGTTCAATCCTCTTCTTCAATCATCAATCCTGATATCTCCTTCAATCATTTGCTCACGGAAAACCATCGGATCTTTACCCGGTTCGGGGTTTTCCGTGGTCAGGACCATGTACGCTCCTTCCCCAAGGCCGTGGAAATCGAATGTAAATTCGAGATCGGACCCGGCGCCAACACCCGTAATCAGGCATTTGCCGGTCAGGGACCCGCTC
>JAOUDE010000106.1 GCA_029859455.1 Ignavibacteria bacterium
CAATGCCGAATAAGGCGAGCCCGCGCAGGATGAACGGATAGAGTGAGGTATGGAGTTCGGCTGAACCGATGTTGCCACAGCAAGTGACCGCTCCTTCCGGGACCACCTGCCGGAGAGCAGACTCCAGTATTGCGCCGCCGACATTGTCGACTACCCCGGCCCACCGGCTGCTCAGCAGCGGTTTCTTCGATGTTTCAACCGCCTCGTCTCTCCCGATGATCGATTTTGCGCCAATGGATCGAAGGAAGGGATGGTGCTCTGACTTGCCGGTGACGGCCGCTACCGTGAACCCCAGCTTCGACAGGATCGCGACCGAGAGGCATCCCACGCCGCCGGTCGAGCCGGTCACGAGAACGGGCCGGTCATCCGGCCTGAGCCCGTGATGGAGGAGCTTTGATACGGCAAGGCCTGCAGTGAATCCCGCGGTTCCAAGAATCATCGATTCACGGAGGGTCAACGGCTCCGGACGTTTCACCGCCCACGCTGCGGGGACGGAAATATACTCGGACCACCCGCCCCAGGCGTGGGACCCGAGTTCATGGCCGGTGACGATCACTTCATCACCCGGTTGAAACAAATCGCTGGAGGAACGCTCCACGACGCCGGCCGCGTCCACTCCCGGAATGTGAGGATACACGCGTGTGACACCCCTGTTCCCGGTAGCCGAAAGCCCGTCCTTGTAATTGAGGGAGCTGTAATGAACACGAATGAGAAGGTCCGAGGAGGGAAGAATGTCGAGCTCCTTTTCCGTGATCTTCCTGCTGTAGGAAGGTCCCGGGTCTTCCGTTATCCAGAGAGCCGTGAAACGCGGGGCCTTCATGAGGTACCCTGCCGGTCCTTCTCTGGTCCGCTCTCCGCGCGGACCTCGCCGGCGATCCGGATCATCGCCTCGAGGCTTCTGTCGACATCGTCCGGTGTTGTCGACCAACCTGAAACACTGATCCGCATCGCTGTTTTTCCCTGCCAGAGAGTACCGCCACACCAGCAGGTCCCGTCCTCCTGAATTCGCCGGATCACCTCCTTCGTCACCTCCTCGGAACCGAAAGAGACAAGCACCTGGTTCAGGACAACATCATTCAGAATAGTGAAGCCGGCATCGGCAAGTCCCTTTGCGAATCTGGCCGCATTGTCGCATGAGCGCTCGATCATTGTCCGGAGCCCGTCCGTACCGAGGGTCTTGAGTGCCGCCCAGATTTCGACCCCGCGCGCTCTTCTCGAGAGCTCCGGTGTGTACTGTGACGGTTCCCGCAGGTCGGTCATCGGGAGATAGGCGGCGGTGAGGCTCATCGATCGGCGGAGGGTATCGCCGTCACGGACAAACGAAATGCCGCTGTCATACGGAACATTGAGCCATTTATGGGCATCTGTCGCCCAGGAATCTGCGTCCGCAAAGCCTGCTGAGAGACGGGCGAGGCGTTCCGAGGCAGCCGCCCAGAGTCCGAACGCACCGTCGACATGAACCCACGCACCCCGTTCGTGAGCCCACGGAATAATCCTGCCTGCCGGATCAAATGCTCCGGTATTCAGGTTCCCCGCCTGGAGGCAGACGATGGCAGGACCATCAATCGAAGGGAGGGCGTCGGCACGCATCCGTCCTTTGTCGTCCACAGGAACCTGTACCGTCCGGTTTCTTCCCATTCCGAGAATGCCAAGTGCCTTCAGGACCGTCGGATGCACCTCTTCACCGACAACAACCGTAACCTCCGGCGCGCCGAATAACCCGTCCTGTTCGACATCCCAGCCTGCGCTGCGCAGTGTGGCGTGGCGCGCTGCTGCGAGACAGCACATGTTGGCCACTGCAGCACCGGTGACGAAGGCTCCACCCGTGGTTTCCGGAAAACCAAAGATACCGTTCAGCCATCGGAGGCTGACTTCCTCGAGTTTTGATGTGGCCGGAGTGGCAAGGGCGAGTCCGGTATTCTGATCCCAGGCAGTTGCCAGCCAGTTTGCCGCAACGGTCACCGGAAGAGAGCCGCCGATGACAAAGCCGAAGAACCGGGGTCCCGCCATTCCCATGGTCGCCGGGGAACCGACGGAATCCAGCATGGCGATCACCTCCATCGGATCGGTGCTCGATGAAGGGAGCGGTTCGTCGAACCGGGTAAGTCCCTCAATCCCTTCCTTCAGGGGACCGACACGACGTTTGTCAATCGCTTCCCGGTAGGAAATACCGCGCTGTGCGGCGTCCTCGTACAACCCCCGGGTCTCCCCCGGGTCTCGTTGCCGGGAGAGGATATCCTTTGCTTTCATCGGAATACGCCCTTCGGTCACATGTTTCGTATCACGGCGTCGGCGAACTCTGAGCACTTCACCTCCGTGGCCCCATCCATCAGTCTGGCAAAGTCGTATGTGACGGTCTTCGATCCGATGGTCTTCTCAAGCCCTCTGAGTATCGCGTCCGCCGCCTCCTTCCAGCCGAGATAGCGAAGCATCATCTCACCGCTGAGAATCACCGAACCGGGGTTTACCTTGTCGAGTCCGGCATACTTGGGCGCCGTTCCGTGGGTTGCTTCGAAAACGGCAACCCCGGTTTCGAAATTGATGTTCGCACCGGGAGCAATCCCGATGCCGCCGACCTGCGCGGCAAGGGCATCGGAAATATAATCACCATTGAGGTTCAGAGTCGCGATCACATCGAACTCGGCCGGACGGGTGAGAATCTGCTGCAGAAAGGCGTCGGCGATGGCGTCCTTGATAAGAATCTTTCCCTCCGGTGGCTTACCTCCGCATTCCTCCCACGAGACCATCTTATCGGCGAATTCCTTCTTCGCAAGCGCGTAGCCCCAGTCGCGAAATCCACCTTCGGTGAATTTCATGATATTTCCTTTGTGAACAAGGGTGACCGATTTCCTGTTGTTGTCGATTGCATACCTGATCGCAGCGCGCACGAGACGTTCGGTTCCCTCTACCGACACAGGTTTGACTCCGATGCTGGAAGTCTCAGGAAAACGGATCTTGTCAACGGACATCTCCTGCCGGAGCCAGGCTATGACCCTGGCCGCCTCCGGAGTACCCGCTTTCCATTCGATCCCCGCGTAGATATCCTCAGTGTTCTCCCGGAAGATCACCATGTCAATCAGCTCAGGCTTCCGGACAGGCGAGGGAACTCCCTGGAAGTAACGGACCGGCCGGAGGCACACATACAGGTCCAGCACCTGGCGGAGAGTGACGTTGATGGAACGAAAGCCGCCACCGACAGGGGTGGTCAGCGGTCCTTTGATCGCGACCACATGATTCCGGATCGCACTCAGCGTGTCATCCGGGAGCCACACCTGTTCTCCGTAGAAATCATTCGCCTTTTCTCCGGCATAGACCTCAAACCATGTGATCGCCCGTTTCCCACCATAGACTCCTGCAACTGCTGCATCGAGGACCCTTCTGGACGCCCGCCAGATATCAGCCCCGGTGCCATCGCCCTCAATGAAGGGGATGATCGGTTGGTCAGGCACCTGGAGGGAGCCGTTGCGGACTGAGATCGATTTCCCGGAACCGGGAGGAGAAAGCTTCTTGTATGATGTCATCATTGCTCCTTGGAAGATACATTATCCCGGATCGCCTGTCGGATTCGTTCGCCGACAGCAGCCATTTCACCAGGCCCGTACTCTTTTGTGCCATGCACGAACCTGATATTGTCCTGAGGATAACGTGGTGTTACGTGAAGGTGAAAATGAAAGACGGATTGTCCCGCAATCGCACCGTTATTGGAGAAGAGATTGAACCCCTGCAGATCGAGAGAATGAACGAGGCCGGCCGCTACAGTTTGTGTCGCCAGCATGAGCTCGCCGAGGACCTCTTCCGGGAGTTCCGTGAGATCACGGGAATGCCGTTTTGGGATGATCAGGACGTGTCCCGGGTGAATCGGGTTGACGTCAAGAAAAGCAAGTACCCGGTTTCCGGAGTAGACAATCTCAGCCGGAACCCTGCCGGCGGCAATGCTGCAGAAAATACAATCCATGTCAGGTGGAAGCGTCGGTGGTGGAATGCAGGATGGAAAATCAAATGCATTTTACATAAAACCGGTTCGAAAGTCAACGCGGCTGATCATGCCGCTCTGCTCAATTCTGTTCAACGGTCTGTTTCAGCCGGCCTGCTGCGATCTTGCATCTCAAAACGTCTTTCTCTATATTTTCGAACCCACCTTACCAACCATAAGGAGTTTCAACCATGAAGAGGTCCTTTCCCGCGGGTATTCTTTCCCTCGTGGCGATATACATGACTGTCACCGCATTTCAGTGCGGCTCAGCAGAAATGACGACAGCAAAACTGGCAATCAAGAATGGCCAGTATGACAAGGCGGAAGAGAGTCTTGTCCGGGCCGTCGAGAAGAACCCGCAGGAAGAAGAAGCCTGGTTCCTCCTCGGCCAGGTCCGACTCGAGCAGAAGAACTATCTTGGAATGAACGAGGCCTATACACGTGCCCTTGGCATTTCGACCGCCCACGAACGGGAGATCAGGAATAACAGATCCGTGGTATGGAACGAGCTGTACAACGGCGCAACAGAAGATTACGACAAGGCTCAGGATCAGCCGGAATATTACCAGTCTGCGGCTGAGAAGCTCACAACGGCAATGGCGATCAATCCGGACAGTGTCCAGACCTATTTCGCCCTCGGGCTTGTTCATTACAGTGAGGGTGAAAACGACAAGGCGGCGGGATACCTCGGGAGCGCGCTGGAGAGAAGGCCTGACTACGTCGAAGCGATGAACATTCTGAGCAGTATTCACCTTGATGCCGCCGTCGACCTTGAAGTGGCGGGAGATGACGAGGCCGCGAAGAAGGAATATGGTGTTGCAGCGGACCTTCTCGAGAAGGCATTCGAACTGAACCCTGAGGAGTCGGGAAATATCAACAACCTGATCATCGCTCTGGAGCGTTCAGGCCAGCCGGGAAGGGCGAAGACGCTCACGAGTGAAGCTGTGAAGGAGAATCCGGAAAACCCGACCTTCCGCTATGCCTACGGAGTCTATCTTCTGAACGATGGCAGTTTCGAGGAAAGCGTGAAGCATTTCTCGAAAGCATGTGAGCTCGACCCGCAGAATGCCAACTACGCCTACAATTGCGGAGCCGCGTATTTGAACTGGGGCGTCTCGATGAAACAGGAAGCGGATGCGAAACTTGAAGCGAACAAGGGAAAGAACGCGAAGCCGGATCTTTCCTACCAGGAGAAATTCCGCGTGGCCCTTCCGTATCTCGAAAAGAGTACGGAACTGAAGCCGGATGATGCAGAGTTCTGGAGCTCCCTCGCCAAGGCGTATACATATCTCGGGATGGTCAAGGAATCCAAAGCGGCATATGACCAGTTTGACCGGTTGACTCAGTAGACCCGGCACAACTTTACGGCCCCGCCGCAAACAGGTGATCCTGTGCGGACGGGGCCTTTTCATAATGGAGGACGAAGATGACTGAAAACAAACCACCAGGACAACAGTTGAATGTCGAACTCGGTGAGAAAGAGGCAGAGGGGATTTACTCCAACCTGGCGATTATTACACACTCACCTGCCGAGTTCGTTATTGATTTCACGCGGGTTCTTCCCGGAGTTCCAAAGGCGAAAGTCCACGCGAGGGTGATCATGACCGCCCAGCACGCCAAGCTCCTTTTGAGGGCGATGGAAGACAATGTGAAGAAGTTCGAAGCAAAATTCGGTGAGATTCAGATCCACGGCGACCCATCCTCCGGAGGGTTTGGACTGCAACAGTTCGTGAAAGACGAGAAGGTCCACTGACGGGGAACCGTGTGGCCCCCGGCCCGTCCGGTCGGGGCCATCTGGTGAAGGAAATATGACCAATATGCTGTCCGTTCGAAAAGAAAATACGACCTCATCCGGCGACACTCCCGTTTGCATCATAGCGTTCCCTCCTAACTTTCCTCGTTAGCCGACCCGGCGTAACCCTTTTTCGCTTTTACTGTTATGATGATGAGTCTCTCGCAGAGATATCGAGAGATGCGGGAGAACTGGTTCTCTGGCACGACCCTTGCGCGGTTTCTGATGGATCAGAACAGGCCATTGACCTTCTCTGGCCCTGACCCCGGGGGGGAATCGTGTTCATTTCGATTATCAGACATAAGTTACCAGTCCTTCTGTGCAGTTGTGCGATGGCGGCGTGCTTCCACGTCCCGTTCGATCCTGTGAGTCCGTCCTGGGACATTCAGGTGAGTGCCGGTCTCGCCCGGAGTTCCCACTCCATCCGCGATCTGGTCGGCGACCTGGCATCCCTGCCTCCTGAGGTTCTTGACACCCTTGACCTGACAGATCTCTCGATCCGTTTTGAAGAAACTCTTGTGATTGGTGATACTACAGGTGATGGTATTGCTGATACCGGACTCACACCCGAATTCTTCCAGTCGGTGAGTCATGCTGAGTTATTCGTCGAAGCGGAGAACGGAACGCCGGTCCGGATGGCCATATCGATGGAAATCCGGGATCACGGCCAGGCCGTGTTGCTCCGGATTCCGGAGGAGGAAAGGGAGTTGGATCTTCAGGCCGCACCGTTGGATGAGACCGGCAAGGTCGGCTCGCCGACCAGTGTTCGAACGGTCGTGGAGCTCAGCGACGGCCTGACTACTGTTTTCGAGAACGGGGAGCAACTTGCCTATACAGTGGATCTGTCGTTCCCGGAGAGTGTCACAGTGGCGCATGTGCTTGCCTCGGACTCAATGTCGATCAGACTCTGGGGGACATTCGTGTCGAAGGTCGATCCATGACTCTCCGGGAAAACCTGCTCGCGTGGGGTCGTGTCCTGCTCGGCGTTTTCTTGCTCAGTACGCCTTCCTGGTCACAGGGGTTTGCCCTTGGTGAACGTCAGAATACCCGTGGAATCGGAATGGGGCGAACGTCGGCGGCGGTATCGTACGGCCTCGATGCGGCCGGAACGAATCCTGCCAATCTCTCCCTTGGAACGGGATACAGCGTGATGATCGGAATTGCTCCGACCGGATTTCAGGCCGGGGGCGACGTCCTCAGCTATGAGATCTACACGGAGTTCTTTTCCGGGGTCGATTCTCCTGACGGGACGATCGGCCGGAACATGACGGAGGATGACAAACTTCGCATACTTGAGCGTTTCTCCGGCGAAGACCCGGGGCGTTCGTATGTCGATCTCGATGCACGGTTGTTCGGGATCGGGGTACGCCTTCCGGGAACAGGGGTCCTCGCATTCACCATTACCGATTACGCCGGAGCTGCCCTGACGATTCCGCGTGATCTTGCCAGGTTTGTTCTTTACGGGAACCCGCTCGGGTCGTCCTATGATTTCGGGGGAGCAGAGGTCACTGCGAACTGGATGCGCGCGTACACGCTGAGTTTCGGGAGTACCATCCCGGGAATCTCGTTCATGGAGTTTCTCTCGATCGGCGGGGGTGTAAAACATGTTCAGGGGTTCGCCTACTACGAAGTGCTCCGGTCCGAGAGCAGACTGTCGACCTCCCGTTACGGTGTGCTGACCGGACAAATCGATTTCCTTGCCCGATCGTCCCAATCGGCAACCCTGAAGGGAAGCGGGTTCGATCTCTTCCCCGACCCGTCAGGGATGGGCTGGGGTTTTGACCTCGGCGTTTCGGCCGGATTGACAAAGGCTCTTTCCATAGGTGCAAGTGTTATTGATATCGGTTCGATAGCCTGGACGGACAACAACCAGGAAGTTTACACAGATACGCTGTTGACGATCGATAATCCTCTTGACCCTGAACAGCAGGATGCGATTGTGAATGCGATCTCAGGAATTCAACAGAGGGAAACGGACACGTTTAGCACCCGCCTTCCGACACGATTCAGGGCGGGGGTCGCCCTCCAGGTGCACCATCTCGGAGCCTTCCGTCATATGGGGGGTGAACTGATCCTTGCTGCAGACTTTGTGCGCGGATTTCACGATGCTCCGGGTTCATCCACCGAGGCAAGGGTTTCCTTCGGAGCGGAGTACAAAGGTGTGCCGTGGCTTCCTGTCAGGGCTGGTGTATGGTCGGGCGGGCCCGGAGGCACGAACGTTTCGTTCGGTTTCGGGGTGCATACGGAATATGTTGCTATCGACCTTGCAACCGACAACATCGGGTGGGCGGTTGCTCCGGGACGTACATCGTATGGTTCGCTGTCGTTTGGGGCGACCGTTCGGTTCTAGGCTCTAGAGGATGTACCTGCTGAGATCCCGGTTTTTGACAACGGAGGCAAGTTTCTCGCGGACGAGATCCGCATCCACAGTGATGTCTGTCTCATCGATCTCATCCGGCGCATCGTACAGGATATCTTCAAGGAGTACGGTC
>JAOUDE010000427.1 GCA_029859455.1 Ignavibacteria bacterium
CGAACCTCGATCAGTATGCCACCTACTCCAACATCTGGGGCTATGAACGTGACGGCCGGGAATACGCGCTGATCGGCCATGATGCCGGCACATCGATTGTCGATATCACCGATCCGGAAAGCCCCGTTGAAATTGAAATGATCCCGGGACCGACGGCGTTCGGGACGATCTGGCGCGAGATCAAGGTGCTGAACGATTACGCGTATGTTGTGTCTGAGCATACTGCACCGAACGGACTCTCCGGCGTCCAGATTATCGACCTCTCACAGCTTCCTGTGACTGCAACGCTGGTGAACAACTACCGCTGGCCGGGGGTGGACTCCACCAACGCACGCGCGCACACGGTCTCAGTCGACGATGAAGGGTATCTCTATATCCAGGGTGGCACGGCGACGTTCGGTGAAGGAGGAGTGCAGGGAGGGATCAGGATTCTGGATCTGTCCGATCCCGAGAATCCGACTCCGCTCAGTGTCCATCCGCCGGTCTATGTCCATGACGTGTTTGTTCGCGATACTCTCCTTTTTGCCAGCAATATTTTCGAAGGCGGGCACATGGAGATTCTCTCTGTGGCTGACCGGGCAAACCCGGTTCTGATCACAACGCTCACGTATCCGAACGGGTTCTCACATAACTCATGGGCAACGGAGGATGGTAATTTTCTGTTGACGACCGATGAGATTGTCGGACTGACGATGAAGGTGTGGGATATCAGTGTCCTCTGGGATGCCGACCCGGGGAACAACGACCAGATCGAGATGGTGGGAGAGTATATCGGTGATCCAGGCTCGATCCCGCACAATGTCTATGTCCGGGGTAACCATGCATATGTTTCTCATTACCTGGAAGGTGTAAAGGTACTGGATATCTCCGACCCGTCTGATCCGGTGGAGGTGGGCTACTACGATACGCATCTCTCAGGTGGAGGGAGCTTTGATGGTGACTGGGGAGTCTATCCGTATCTGCCATCCGGCAACATTATCGTATCCGATATTCAGACCGGGCTCTACGTCTTCCGGTTCGATACTGCCGGTGCCGGGGGTGTGCAGGGAACGGTGACCTCGGCGGCTGACGGACGCCCCGTGGCAGGAGCAACCATTGGTTTCGTCGAGGCAAACAAAAGCGTGACGACCGATGCTCTGGGATTCTATTCCCTCAGGACCAGCGAGGGAAATCATACCCTTGCCGTTTCGGCAAATGCGTTCCTGGATGATACAGTGAACGTTTCGATCCCTGCCGGGGCGAACATTACGTTCGATATGACGCTCGATTCCAATCTGGTCCGTGTAGCGTTCTCTCCCGGTTCATTCGATGTTGCTCTCGCACCGGATTCTATGGCAACGGCAGAATTGATTGTTCAGAATATCGGCATTGGCACGCTGATCTACGGGCTGAACGACGTCCAGGGGGGTGCAAGAAGAAGACCTGTGATGGAATCGCCTCCAACGCTTGATTTTCCGCGATTTCAAACACTCCCGCTCTCCGCCGATCCACCGACACTGGCGGGCGATCCGGACACGGTACTGGTCGACCCGCTTGACGACCTGCTGTTCGGCGAGGAACCTGATATTTTCATTGTTACCGCATCTGTCAGCGAGACCGATGTGACGTTCACGTTCGAGTTCGAGGACCCGGTCAACACCGATTCGGTTGCCGGTGTCTGGGCACTGGATATTGATTTTGACATCACGACCGGGGCACATCCGGGGGGCTTCGGGACCCTTGAACCTGAGCAGGACCTGGGGGCCGAGTACGATATTCTGATCGATTGCCCGGGTGTACTTGGAACGCCTCAGACAGCCAACCTCTGGGTCGGTTCGAACGACATTCCGTCGGTAGATCCTCTGTTTTCAACTCCACTCACAATCAGCGGGAATCTCATCTCGTTCACGATTCCGCTTTCGGAACTGAATGGTGATGATGGCAACATGGCGGTGGCGGGTGTTTTTGTGCATGTTGATGCGTTCGGCCAGGCGACAAGTGTCGACCTTGCGCCTGATATCGGCAATGCGACTGTTG
>JAOUDE010000107.1 GCA_029859455.1 Ignavibacteria bacterium
CACCGGTCAACCGGATTCAGGGTTCAGCAGACAAGTCACCGTCCCCTCGCGGAACACCTGGTTCCGCTTGCTGAAGAGGCTCTCCCCCTCTATCAGGCGCTGTATGATCACTCCATCAAGGCGGAAGGATAACATCACCATGCTGCAGCCGTTTGACCAGCGGAACAAATCGATCCAGATATGGGTCGGAGACCGCCTCTTTCCGAGGGGAGAAGCGAAAGTATCGGTCTTTGATTCAAGCGTCCAGGGCGGCGATGCGGTCTGGGAAGGACTCCGATTGTACAGGGGTGGGATCTTTTCCCTCGACGAACACCTTGCTCGACTGGAAGCATCAGCGCACGCTCTTTGTTTCAGGAACATCCCGGAGAAGGAGTTCATAAGAGAAGCGATCATCAAAACCCTTCGTGCGAACGGGATGAAAGACGGTGTCCATATCCGGTTGACACTCACGAGAGGTGAAAAAATCACTTCGGGGATGGACCCGCGGCTGAACGAGGCCGGCCCCTGCCTTATTGTTCTGGCCGAATGGAAACCGATTGTCTATGACAATACAGCAGGGATCCGCGTCATCACGTCATCGGTAGCCAGGAACTCACCACGCCACCTTGACTCAAAGATCCATCACAACAATCTTCTCAACAACATTCAGGCGAAGATCCAGGCGACGGTCGCCGGTGTTGACGCGGCGGTGATGCTGGACGTGAACGGATTCGTCTCGGAGCTGAACGATACGAATCTGTTTATGGTGAAGGACGGCCGGCTCTTCACACCGCATGCTGACGCCTGCCTCCACGGCATCACACGGGGCGTGGTCATCGGGATCGCACGGAAGCTGAACATCCCTGTCACGGAACGAAACCTGTCGCTCACCGAGTTCTATAATGCCGATGAGGTCTTCGGGACCGGAACGATGGGTGAGCTTACGCCGGTCGTCGAAATGGACGGCAGGCAAATCCGGAACCGAAGCGGCCAACAGATACTCGATCAGTTGCGGAAGGAATTTGCGAACAGGGTCGCCGAACATTGTGTCGCACTCCCACTTTGAAAACGAAGGGATGATGAAGATGAAGCGCTTCAACCACCTGATGGTTGCTTCATGCCTGATTGTGACTCTGTTGATCTCCGGATGTAGCCCCGATGCGATCGATCCTGAACAACACAGGGCGGAAATTGAGAGCTGGCGGGAGTATCGGGCAAGGGGCCTGTCTGCACCCGACGGCTGGCTGACACTGATCGGTCTTTCCTGGCTTTCGGAAGGTGAAAACCGTTGCGGGTCCGATCCGGCGAATCCGATCTTGCTCCCCGTTGACCGTGCACCGGGACGACTGGGCACGTTTGTACTCCGGAATGAAGAGGTTCGGTTTACAGCATCGAAGGGAGCGACCGTGACGAGCGATGGGGCCCCGGTGTCATCCCTCATCCTCCAGGATGACAACCATGACGAGGGTCCGACCGTCCTGCAGCATGGAAGCCTCTCTCTCTACGTCATCAAACGGGGGGATGAACGGGCAGTCCGGATCAAAGACACCCTGAGTGCAACGAGGCTGAATTTCCGGGGACTTTCCTTCTTTCCGATCGACCTGAAATGGCGGGTCGAAGCGACCTACCACCCGTTTCCTGAACCGAAGGTCCTGGATATTCCCGCCCTCACCGGTCCGCCCCAGCGTTTCACGTTTCCGGGCTCACTCAGGTTCGCTCTCGACGGCGCGGAATACAGCCTGGACGCTGCAACTGAGGAGGGGATGGAAGACAAGCTGTTCCTGATGTTCGGAGATGAAACGAACGGAATTGAAACCTATGGCGCAGGGCGGCAGCTCTATACGAACCTTCCGGATGAGCGAAACCGTGTCATCCTGGACTTCAACCGTGCATACAACTGGCCTTGCGTATTTACCGAATTTTCAACGTGCCCCCTCCCTCCGGTTGCAAATCTCCTGAAGCTTCGCGTCGAAGCGGGGGAACAGGTCCCTGCTGATCACTAGAAAGGAACCACCTTGAGTCCTGAAGAGCCTGAGAACAATAACCCTGCTTCGATCGTCAAAGCGATGTATGACGGTGACCGGTTCAGCAAGCTGCTCGGCATCAACGTTGAGTCGGTATCGGAAGGGGCCTGTGTCCTTTCGATGAAAATCCGGGAGGATATGGCGAACGGATTCGGGATCGTCCATGGCGGGGTCACATTCGCGTTCGGTGACAGCGCGCTGGCGTTCGCCTCCAACTCCTACGGCCGGCTGAGCGTCGCGCTGGAGGCGTCCATCTCATACCCCGCCCCGGTCAATATCGGCGATACGCTGACGGCGGTGGCGCGCGAACTGAGCCGGACAAGGAGGATCGCTGTCTACGACATCACGATCACGAATCAGGACAAGAATGTGGTCGGCCTCTTCAAGGGAACGGTCTATCGGACCAGCAAACCTGCCCCGGGGTCGTCCGGTTCGTGACCGCACTGCTTCTCCCCCTCGCCCTCCTGATCCCGATCAGTTCTTCTCTCGTTCAGACCGGAGACCGGGAATTCTACGCAATCAACTATCCGGTCGCAATTACTCTCTATTCGGAAGCTCTTGCGGCAGATCCTGACAATCCTGCCATTCACTGGCGTCTTGCCCGCGTTTACGTGACCTCCGGCGAGGTAGCTCCCGAGAGCGAGCGCGAACAGATCTACCGGAAAGCGGAATCTCACGCCCGCCGGTGTATCGCCCTCGACTCAACCATTGCAGAAGGGCATACCTGGCTCGCCGCCGCGCTCGGCAACATCGCCCTGTTCGTGGGAGGAAGCACGAAAATCAAGCTGGCCAATGAGATCAAAGCAGAGCTCGATCACTCGCTCGCCCTGAGCGAGGAGGACGATGTCACGTGGTCGATTCTGGGCTCGTTCTATTATTCTGTCGGAGCCGTCAGCTGGTTCGAGCGGCAAATGGCGAATATTTTCCTGTCCAGTATTCCCGAAGGCGGGTTCGAAGAGTCGGAGTACGCATTCCGGCGTGCGATCGCGATCGCACCGGACATTCCCCGCCACCGGTTTGAGCTGGGGAAGGTGTATCTGGAGTGGGGACGTGAAGAGGACGGGTATCGCATGTTTGAATCGGCCCTGCAGCTTGCTCCTACCTCAGCCGGAGACACCGTCGCCCGCCGCGTGATGCAGGAGTATCTCCGGGAGAGAGATCCGGAGCGGTAAGTCAGGATGACCCACTCCCGCTGTGCGCCTCCTCCATCATCTTTTTCGCCTGCTCCATCCCAAGATACCGATCAATGACTCCATGCAGGAGGTAGAGAAGGGGGGTAATACCGACCGCAATCAGAAACTTATAAATGTAGTTCGTGAAGCCGATTTCAACGATCTGATCGACCGAGAGCACCCCGCTGAAGGCGATAAAAAGAACGACAAACGAATCAATCAATTGGGAAACAACAGTGGAACCGGTTGCCCTCAGCCAGAGCATGCGGGATCCGGTCTTTTGGCGCACCCAGTGAAACACGGCAATATCGACCAGTTGACCGATCAGGTATGCGGTCAGCGACCCGACGATGATTCTTGTGGAGGCTCCGAACACGGTGTTGAATGCCTCATCGCCGACCGGCGAAAAACTCGCCGCGGGAATACTCATATCGATCTGAAGGATCGCAAGCACCAGAAGGATCATCGCCATTCCGACAAAGGTCACGAACCGGATCCCTTTTCGGCCGTAGTATTCATTAATAATGTCGGTAACGATGAAAGTGACCGGGAAGGGGACAACCCCCATCGTGAGGGTAAACACAAACCCGCCGATGAAGGGTACCTGTACAAGCTTACTTCCGGTAATCTCCGCCAGGATCAGCGCGCTGAGAAAGACGGAGGAGAGGATGGTATAGAGACGGAGTCGTTTATCCATGGTTATTCACTTGAGGAGTAATAGCCGTTTCGATTGCCTGAAGGTCACCGATCCGTCGGCTCCCGTCACCGTCAGTCGATAGATATAGGAACCACTGGCCGCCTTTGATCCATCCCAAACGACCTCGTGCCGCCCGCGGCCCAGAAATCCGTCGGCAAGCACGGACACTTCACGTCCAAGCATATCATAGACGCCGAGTGAGACATTTCCTCCCTCCGGCAGCCGAAATAGGATCGATGTGGTCGGGTTGAAAGGATTCGGATAGTTCTGATAGAGGCCGAGCTCTTCCGGTCTCGCCGTCCGGTCATCTTCAACCGATGTAGGGTCATAGCGGTATGCCCGCACGTCGGTCCCGACACCGCACACAATCAGCACACCTCCGCCGGAAAACTTGCCGCCCCCCAGAGCAGGCCCTCCCACATTCACGTTGACAATCGTCTCCGGATCCCAGAACCGCTGCAGGTCCGGCTGGAATGCGTAGAGAGCACCCTGACTGAACCCGCCGTTCGTCACGAAGATCGTTCCCCCTGCTCCGATCGCCATCCTCGGCTGATAAAAATCGCTGACAAGAATCTCGGAACTGTCGATCACAGCCCCGGTGACCGGCTCAATTCTGATCACCCTGTACTCTCGGGAGTATGAGTAGACACTCCCGTCCGGCCCGACACCGAAGGACGCGAAAGGGACAAACCCGAGTGGAACCCGCCACCGTTCTGAAAACCCGGATCCGGTATCCTCCAGAGCAACGAGAAAATCAGTCGCCGCGTTGTTTTGCGTCCGTGGAGCGTAGACGGTGCCGTCGGGACCGACAAAAGGAGCGACCTGCTGGATCAATCCGCCACCGATCCCTTCGCTGGAAAAGAGCCTCGACCCGTCGGTCACATCAAACACCGTGATAACAGGACCGAACCCCCCTGCTTCCCAGAGGTACACCCTTTCACCGAATATGACGGGATCACAACCTCCGCTCGTGGGACAGCTCCGGGCGGTTTCCCAGACTGTCGAGCCGTCGACTGCGCTGATCCTCACAACGGAGTTGACTCCCGTGGTAATCAGGTCACCGTTCCCCACAAACGTCCCCCCTTCGGTCGAAGTCTCCGTTATCAACGCTTCAGACTGCCAGACCTGAGCCCCTGTGGTCCCGTCGAGCGCGTACAGATAGGAAGCGTTGGTATTGCCTGCCCGCGTGGCGTAGACCTGGCCATCACGAAAGGCAGAGACCCGGCTGCGCCAGTCAGTGCTCTCGAAATCCACAGGGAGCTCCGTGGTCCAGAGCGTATCGCCTGTGAAAAGATCCTGCGCAACGATAACCGTCCCATGCAGGACGTCATTCAGGTCCTGAATCCTCGCCATCACCACAGTGTTCCCTTCGATCACTGCCTGCTGGGAAATCACTGCGGTCACGCCTTCATTCCAGACCATGAGAGGGAGCGCCGGCCCGTCCCTGTCGGAGAGGCCATTCCGTGCACTGTTTCCACCGACGCCGACATTCCAGCCGTCACAGACGGACTGCTGGTGGAACAATGGTATCAGCAACACGAGAAGAATCGATCGTACATCATTCATACTGCCTCCATGGTTTGGCGTCCGAGCTGTTCTTCGCGCCCCTTTCGAAGCGCCTGCACCACCAGATAGAGGGCGAGGAGAATCAATGCAGCGGCGGCCAGTCCGTTCACCAGTTGAACGTCGGGTCCCCGAGAGGCGGTGAGGTGTGAAATCGTGAGACTGATCAGCGACCAGAGGGTCATTGTAAGAACGAACAGCATGGGAAACATGGTAAACCAGATCCTCCGGCGTGACCGGTAGAGCCAGATGGTGATCGCGAGCAGCGAAAGCGCGGCAAGAAGCTGATTGGATGAACCGAACAGGGTCCAGAACTGAACCCAGGTCCCCTCCCCTGCAAACAGTAAGAAATATGAGGGAGCAGCAATGGTGATCAGGGTGGCAACAACGGCACCGCTTTTCGTTCGCCAGCCGAACAGCTCCTGAAGCAGGTACCGGCCCAGACGCGTGCACACATCGAGCGTATCAAAAACAAAGGTGGAGAACGCCATCGCACCGAATGTGATCGCAAACGGCAGATTCTCCTTGCCGATAAGCAGGGTAAGAAACTGGCCGATGCCGTTTCCGTATATCGTCCCGGGTTTCAGCCCCGCAATTTCATCCGGAAGGGCAATCATAATAGTCACCAGCGCAATAAGGGCAACAAACCCCTCGGCGAGCATCCCGCCGAATCCAACCGGCTTCATGTGTGACTCACGATCAATCTGCTTGCAGGTCGTTCCGGAGCAGACGAGACCGTGAAACCCCGAACAGGCTCCACAGGCGATTGTGACAAACAGAAACGGAAAGAGAGTCCCTGTCATGCCGCCGGTGTCCCAGGTTGTCACAGCCGGCGCATGAACCTCATAGCCGCCGAAGAAGATTCCGACAATGCCGAGTCCGAGCGCGATAAACAGGATAAAACCCCCTAAGTACCCGCGCGGCTGAAGTAGAGCCCAGACAGGAATCAGCGAAGCCACACCGCAATAGATGAGAATCAGAAGCCCCCAGGTAACACCGTCAAGAAGGAACAGGTGTGAAACATGTGTGCCGAGCCAGGCAACTGCAAGGCTGGCCGGAACGAAGACGAGCGTTACCAGCCAGAGCGGCGGTCCAAAGACCCTCTGAACGAGACCCATGACAACCGCGAGGAGAAGGTACAGAACGGAGGCCGCTGCCACCGCCCCACCCGGGTTGAAATCAAGCTCCAGACCCTGCAATTCGTCAATCGTTGTCGTAAAACTGGCCGCTGTGATATCCGCGAACGCAACGATCACGTAGATCAATGCGATCCAGATGAAGGCCATCATGGCAAGCCCGGCCCGCTTCCCGAGATGCTCCCTCGTAATCTCCGCAATCGACCGGGCCTCGTGACGGACCGATGCCGTGAGGCTGCCGAAGTCATGGACGGCGCCGATCAGCACAACACCCAGGCTGATCCAGACAAGGGACGGAAGCCAGCCCCAGCCCTGGCAGGCTATGATCGGACCCGCGATCGGACCCGCGGCGGCAATAGCAGAAAAATGCTGGGCAAACAGGTAGAACCGGCGGGTCGGAACGAAATCAATACCGTCGTTCAGCCGGTGAGCAGGCGTGACGTTGGCGTCATCCAGGGAAAACTGGCGGGCGATCCAGCCACCGTAGAGCCGGTAGGCGGCCAGGAGAAAGAGAATGAAGCCGATGGCGAGAAGAGCAAGCATCATCTAGAATGCGTTTCTCAGGTAGCGCACGATGGTCCGGTCACCGTTGAAACGAACCGCGATAACATCGAAACGGCAGACCTGGTCTCTGATGTCATGCTCAAAGAGGTACGCTTCGGCGACCTTGCGGATCTGCAGTTGTTTTCGCCGGGTCACGCCGTACTCCGGTTCGCCAAACTGATCACTCATCCTCGCTTTGACCTCACAGAACACAAGAATATCTCCGTCATAGGCGATAATGTCAACCTCGCCGCGTCCGTAACGATAGCCGGTCGCGGCGATTCTGAACCCTCGTCGTCTGAGAAAGGTGAGTGCCAGCTCTTCCCCTCTGTCACCCTTCTCCTTTGTACTGCCCGTCCGCATAGGGGCCTCCTCCTGTGGCTACGGCAGGAATGTGGCATCTCACTCGGTTGTGACAGGTTCAGCAAATTGCAGTTCGAGCTGCTCTTTGACAGTGAACGACCTTCGATGTATGGCTGAATAACCGAGACGGAAAATCGCATCCCGGTGGGCGGCGGTACTGTATCCTTTGTGTCGGGCGAACCCGTAACCGGGGTACGTTTCTTCAAACGATTCCATGATTCTGTCACGCGTGACCTTCGCAAGGACCGATGCGGCACCGATCGAGTATGACCGGGAGTCACCGTCGATGACAAGGGTATACGGTATCGAAAGAAACGCCGAGTCGTCCGGCAGTTGAAACCGGTTCCCGTCAATCAGAAGGTGGTCCGGAGTCTGACACAGTGAGGCGAGAGCCCGGTCCATCGCAAGAAACGAGGCCCGCAGAATGTTGATCCGGTCGATGGTCTCATGATCAACGATACCGATCCCGTACCCCAGCGCGGTCCGCCTGATCTCGTCGAACAGTTGTTCCCGCACAGCGGGTGTGAGGACCTTCGAGTCGTCAATCTCCTCGATGAGCGGATGCTCCGGCATAATAACCGCCGCCGCAACGACAGGTCCTGCGAGCGGACCCCGCCCCGCTTCGTCGAGGCCGGCAACCCTGATCAGCCCGCGGGAACGGAGGTCGGATTCGAATGCGGTCTTTTCAGAACTCATTGACGAGGCCGAAATGAATTTTGCCATTGCTGAACGTATCTCCCTCTCCCAGGGCATAGCT
>JAOUDE010000428.1 GCA_029859455.1 Ignavibacteria bacterium
GGACTCCTGGTCGTCATCACTGATGAGCAGTCGGACTGCACGACCGGCGTCACCAAGCCTTCCCGCTGCATTGATGCGCGGGGCGAGGGCGAAGAGCACCTGTCCGGTTGAGATGCGGCGGGACGCGAGTCCTGCTTCCCGGATTAGCGCGCGAATTCCGGTCCCAGCGACGCTATTGATCGATTCCAGTCCCGCCTTGACAAGCGTCCGGTTCTCGTCGATGAGCGGGACGATATCCGCAATCGTTCCGAGCGTCGCTAATTGAAGATAGTTGCCGACCAGGTCGGTCCTTCCGACTTTTCCGGCTACTGCCTGAATCAGCTTCAGAGCGACGCCGCATCCACACAGACCTTTGAACGGGTACAGGTCACCCGGTTTCATCGGATCGAGAACGGCGACGGCAGGGGGGATCGCCTCCCCTGCTTCGTGATGGTCGCAAATGATCGTCTCGAGACCGAGAGTGGAGGCATACCGTACCTCGTCAACAGCTGTAATGCCGCAATCGACGGTGATCAGCAGTGTGACACCGGCACCTGCCGCTTTCTCAATGCCGGGCCGCGAGAGTCCGTACCCCTCCACGATCCTGTCCGGGATATGATACATCGGGTCGCAGCCAAGCTCACGGAGGAACAAGTAAAGCATTGAAGTGGCATTGGTGCCGTCCACATCGTAGTCTCCATACACGCATACCTTTTCGCCCGATTCAATGGCTTGCAGAACCCTTTCCGTCGCCGGCTCCATTCCGTCCATCAGGAATGGATCATGGGTCGTGTCGAGGGTCGGACGGAAGAAATTCTTCGCTGTTTGAAAATCTCCGATATTCCGTTGAATCAGGATCCCTGCGATCACGGCCGGGATTCGGAGTTCATCGGCGAGCTGTGTAACCCGATGCTCCTCGGCCGGTGCCGCCATGATCCAGCGGGCGGCCGGAGTATTCTTCCGTGAATTCATCAAAGTCGGTGGTGGCCCTTCTGCGGGAGGGTGAAAAAAAATGCAACATGGATCTGTAAGCCGAATTCTGTCTGTTCTCGACCACCACGGAGTGGGGAAGAGAAGAGGCAACCATTTATCTCGATCCACCGTCGCCGGCGGACTCTAGCGACCTACCCGAAGGTATGTTCCCGTCGCCGGGAACGCGAGACGAGCATCTCTCCCTTCTTGCTTGGTCTTGCTCCGGATGGGGTTTCTCGTGCCCCCGTTGTTGCCAACGGGGCGGTGAGCTCTTACCTCGCCTTTTCACCCTTATCCCGATAGAATCGGGACGGTTTGTTTTCTGTGAGACTGTCCGTCCACCGGGACTTTCGTCCCGATGTCCCCTGCCGTTAGCAGGGCATCCTGCTCTGTGGAGTTCGGACTTTCCTCATTCCGACAGTGTCGGAACGCGGCTGCCCGATCCATGTTGCTACAATATGAAAAAACGGCATGATTCAGCCGTCGATACGGTTCCTGGTTTCGATCCCGGCATTTGCCAGCTGATCCGCTTCCCGGTTTGTCTCACGCGGGATGTGCCGGATCTCGAATTGAAACGGACTCCGGCTCAACAGTCCCCGGATCTCGGCGTGACACCTTTTGATATCAGGGTTCTTGATCTTGTACTGACCATTCATTTGTTTCACCATGAGTTCGCTGTCGCTGAACACGACGAGCCGGGTACATGGATACTCGTTCATTCTTTTGAGAAGGGTGATGAGCGCCGTGTATTCTGCAACATTGTTCGTTGCCTGACCGATATAAGCTCCCAGCGTCATCACCGTTCGACCATCCTCATCCTTGAGAAGAAGGCCGATACCGCTCTCGCCCGGGTTCCCGCGGGATGCCCCGTCCGTATATGCATGAAACGTCATGCGTCAGCGGATGCCATCACTGCAATCTCGTCGGAAACGATGATCCGTCCGCAATGCTCACAGTGATACATCCGGCTGTTCTGCCGCAGCTCGAGCATTCTCTGGGGGGGGACTTTTGCAAAACAGCCTCCGCATGCTCCTCTCTTGACAGGAACGATCGCTCTGC
>JAOUDE010000429.1 GCA_029859455.1 Ignavibacteria bacterium
CCGGTCAACCGCCGCCTCGTCTTCGTTCTTTTTCCTGACTCCGGCCCGCACAACATCAGCCTGTTCACGTATGAATCGAATATCAAGCATTTTCCGTTCGTCCTTCTATCTCTTCCGTCCCGGAATCGGAGCGCTGTCAGGGAGCCGCTTCGGCCCCCGCGAAAGCTGCCCCTTCAGAATCGTCAGGCCTTCAATCACGGTCGAGGGCCTGTACCCGAGGTCCACTTCGGCTTTGAGGGTGACCAGCCCCGACTTCAGCGGCCGTGCCGCAGGCTGCTTCAGCTCCGCCGTGGTGACCGGCTGTATCAGGGAGCGGTCGAACCCGAACACATCTGCCAGCTTCAACGCGAAATCGTAGCGTGAGAGGATCTCCCTTCCGGCGACATGGTAGAGCCCTGTCTTCTGCAACTCCACGGCGCTGATGATCGCATGAGCCAGATCGTCAACGAGCGTTGGATTCCCCGTCTGATCGCTCACCACTCTGACAGGATTTCGCTCTTCGAGGTTCCTGATCAGCCAGAGGGCGAAATTGGATTTCACCTCCGCCGCAATACCATAAAGAACCATCGTCCGTATGATGACGAACGGGACCTCGGATGACCGGAGATGGTTCTCGCTCGCCAGTTTGGCCCGGCCATAGTAGTTGATCGGTTCGGGTCGGTCTTCCTCTGAGTATGGTCCCTCCTTGCCGTCGAAGACATAGTCGGTCGAAAGATGGACGACTCTGGCGTTTTCCCTTCGGGCCGCCTCGACGATGTTCTCCACGCCGGTCACGTTCACCTTCCATGCCTGTTCCCGTTCACCTTCGCAGGCATCCACGCCGGTCATCGCGGCTGTGTTGATGATGACATCCGGCTTATGGAGAGTCACAGCATCGCGAATATCCTGCTTCTTCCCGATGTCCAGCTCCACATAGACTGCGTCCGGAACCGTCACGCTCGGCGCAGCGCTTCTGCCGGCAAGAACGAGGTTGTTCGTCGTACCGCGCGAGAGAAACTCGACAAGCTTCTGGCCAAGTAATCCGTTCGCCCCGATGATCATGACGGTTGAGTCGCTCAACGGAGAGTCCCTTCCAGCACGGTCGACAAATCGGTTTTTTCATCGCGGTACTTCACGATGACCGGAGTTGCGATGGAAAGCTCCTGGGCGGCTCCCCATCCATCGCGCAACTTCCTGCTTCCCGGAATCACGACCGCCCCTTCCGGAATAATCAGGGGGGTTTCTTTCGTCCGCCGTAACACCCTCTCGTTCACAAGGTCATAGACTGCGGTCGCACCGGTCAGGATCACTCCCGCTCCCAGGACCGCCGAACGGCTGACGACGGTTCCTTCATAGACGCCGCAGTTCCCGCCGACGAGGACATCATCTTCGATGATCACCGGCAATGCTCCGACCGGCTCGAGAACCCCACCGATCTGAGCGCCGGCTGACAGGTGCACCCGCTCTCCTATCTGCGCGCACGAGCCGACCAGTGCATGTGAATCGACCAGTGTCCCGGAGCCGACACAGGCACCGATATTCACATACATCGGAGGCATGCAGATCACTCCCGGTGCAACGAATGCCCCGGCACGGATCGAGGACCCGCCCGGAACAAGGCGCACTCCGTCACGCACCGTGAGCTCCTTCAGCGGCAGAGTGCTCTTGTCGAAAAAGCGCACCGGGCCGGCAACACCTGCTTCTTCCAGCTCCCCGATCCTGAAACCAAGGAGGATACCCTTCTTCACCCACTGGTTGGTTACCCAGACGCCGTCTCTTCTTTGGGCGGCCCGGATGTTCCCCGCCCCAAGCAGATCTCGGAACTCCGAGAACACGGCACGCGCCCTGTCCCTGTCCGGCTCCCGCTCGCTGTAGAGCGATTCAATGCTCTCCCGGAGCGCTTTCATTTCACGAGCTCCAGACGTTCTAGGACCTGTTCCATCTTCTTCCGAGAGGAACCGCGCAGCGGAACGAGAGGCAGGCGATAGTGCTCTTCGATCAGGCCCATCCTGGTCAGCACTGC
>JAOUDE010000430.1 GCA_029859455.1 Ignavibacteria bacterium
TGCCGAACGGGAAGAAACGGAAGAAACCGGGGAACCGGGGGAGACACATCAGTGATCATCAGCCAGAAGCACCGCTACGTTTTCGTCCAGCTCCCCCGAACCGGTTGTACCGCGATCAGCAAGGAACTGCTGGAGTGTTATGATGGAAAGCAGATTCTGAAGAAACACTCCAACTATCGCGCGTTCCAGCGAGTGGCAACAGCTGACGAGAAGAAATACTTCGTGTTTTCGGGGATCCGCAATCCGCTCGACCGGACCGTCAGCGATTTTGTCAAGTACAAGACGAATCATCTCGGCGAGTACACCGATCCGAAGAAACTGGAGCATATGGCGAGGGGAAAGGCGTTCAGCCTCCGGCGCTGGTACTTCCTCAGACGGTTCCATTACGTCGATCGGAACAAAGCGACGTTCGAGGACTATTTCATGAAGTTCTACCGGTGGCCGTATGATGACTGGAGTTCACTCGATCACCACCGGCTGGCGTATATTATCCGGTTTGAAAATCTGCAGGAGGATTTCAACAGAGTTCTGGAAAGGCTGAATATCACGCCGGTGCGGCCTGTCCCTGTATACAACCCCACAAAGGCAAAGCAGGGAAAATCGTTCTGGGACTACTACTCGACTCCGGAGGTACGGCGGAGGGCCCAGCAGGTCTTCGGGCCATTCATGGAGAAATGGGGGTATGCGTTCCCCGATGACTGGGAACCGCTCAGAATCAGGCCATCCACACGCGTCCGGCACGCGATGTCCAACCTTGTCCGGAAACCGTTCTGGATCTCGGCCTGAGAACACTCCCGCCGCTCCTACAACGAACGGTAGATCGCTTCCAGTCTTCTGGCGGCGCTTGATGCAAGGAATTTTTCGCGGGCGAACTCGTAGTTGTGGCGGGAAATCGAGGCGTACAGTTCCCTGTCCTCCAGAAGCCTGATCAGATAACCGGCGAACTCGGAAGGATCGGTCCCCGTCGTCACGAACCCATGCCGTTCGTTCACAAAAAAGTCAGCAACACCCCCAACCTTCCTCGTGATCACCGGTAATCCCAGCGCCATCGCTTCGACCACCACGTTCGGCATCCCTTCACCGTGCTGGGTCGGAAAACAAAGGACCTGGGCTTCCTTGAACTGGTCGAAATACGGCTGACCGCGAAGGTAACCGACAAAATCGATCCGCGGAATCTTCTTTTCACTCACGTAGGCCTGGGCCGCTTCCAGTTCTTCCCCGTTCCCTGCAACAACAAGGCCGGTATCAGGAAATTTCTTCTGAACGATCGCCACCGCATCAATCACCTCATAGATCCCCTTCACCTTCATAATGCGGGATGCGAACAGGACCTTCCATGGCCGAGATAATCTTCCGGCAACCTCGCCGGCAATATCGAAATCACTCAACAATGAATCATCGGCGATCGTGACCTCGCAGTAGATCGGCTGCCGGATCCCCCACCGCTGTAAAGCCCCCTTGAATTCCTCGGACAGGACAATGAAAGCATCAGTCTTCCCGTAGAGCATGCGGAACGCCCATGTGTGCCGGTCGATCGTTTCTTCGAACGGTTTCTGCCATCCCCGGATGAACACCAGCGTTTTCCTCCCCATGAGCCTGGCCAGAACGAGGAAGATCCCTTCCCGGAACATCGCATTGAACTCCAGCGACGGGTTGACATGGACGATGTCATGCCCGCCTTTGCTCAGGGTCCGGACGAACCGGAGGTAATCACCCAGCATGCGGAACGACTGAGTCCATCTCCCGGTCTCACCCGGCCGCCGTCCGATGATAAAATGATCGGCAGGAGGAGAGAATTTCTCCTTGATCTTGCCGTAGTAGGCTTCAATGCCCCCGAGCCAGGCAAGATCTCTGTGGAGAATCATGACCTTTGGTGGTGATGCCATCGGGCTATTCCATATAGCCGAGAGCCCGGAGCCGCTCCGTCAGCATCTCGTCCTCTTTTGATTTAACTTCCTCCACCGCCTCGGTTCGCGAGGAGGCTTTCTTTTCGGTCCTCTT
>JAOUDE010000108.1 GCA_029859455.1 Ignavibacteria bacterium
GTTGCGCGGGAGGAGTGTACCCCTTGGCACGGAGATGATATAGGCGGCCACGCCGGTCGCGACAAGCAGCACGAGCGCGTGAGCGGTCAGTGTCCGGAGTCTCGTGCCGGCCGTCTGCTCGCGTCCCCGGAACCAGCCGTAGATGAAGGCGTTGAAGAAACCGAAGACGATGAAGACCAGAAATCCGTCGAACAGCCACTGAGGGAGCTGATAGCGGAGACTGAAAATGTTCACCATCCCGATCGATGTCAGCGCCGCACTCAGGTAGATCGCGAGCGGCTTGCCGAGACCGCGGGTTTTGAACTCCGTCAGTACCTTTCTTGGATCTTTCCGGTCACGCGGTGAGTTCATTCGTCCTGGTGCTCTCTTTTTATGTTGCGGAGAATCGAATCAGCGATGGCGGGTACCCGGACCCTGAGAACATGATCGGTACTCTCTGCAGGAACCAGAACCCGGTCCGCCCAGACCTGAAGTCCGTCAGGCATGCGGGACAATTGCACGCCGATCCTGAGTTCCGTGTCGACTCTTCGAACCGAGCCGGTAACGACCCAGGCGGGGGTTTCCGCGAATCCCTCCACTCCATCCCGGAGGAGAAGCCGGGCGAGCTCTCCGGTGATCTGACCGCTTACTTCCGCTTCTTTGGCTCCGGACACGAATCCGGTGACCGAGATCCGTGTGGGATCGACGCGGGTCTCGCGCTCAGTGGAAGGAGCGTGGACCACAACCACGGAACCGCTCATCGTCAGAAGAACGAAGGCATGAAGGACCGCTTCCTGCCGGGTCCACCGCTGGTCATCTTTCGCTCCGTGGAACCATCCGGCGATCAGCGCGTTCAGGGTCCCGAATGAGAGAAGAAGGAGCGCTGTGTCGAACACCGCGGGCGGCCACCCGAGCCCTTCGCTCAGATCATCGATCGCACCCAGCGCCGCGAGTGCTCCTCCCGCATACAGAGCCGCCACCGCGGGAACCCGCCGGCGAAGAAGCTCGCGACCGAACTCTCTCACTCTGTTCTTCCTCTGATAAACAGGAAACGCCGGCCTCACTTGCCGGGTTGTTCCGGCCCGGAGGCGATCGCTTTCTGCCTGAGCTCGGCGAGTTTCAACATTGCCTCAAGGGGAGTCAGGCTTTCAATGTCGATCTTCCTGATCTCGTCGCCGACCGGATCGGGGCGGGAGTCAAACATGGTGATCTGCATACCCGATTCCGGGGGGGCTCCGCTCCGACCTGGCCTCTTTCTTCCGCCGGGGTTGACGTCGGAGGATTCCAGGCCCTTCAGGATTTCGGTGGCGCGTTCGGTCACTTCGGCTGGCAACCCCGCCATCTGAGCCACCTGAATGCCGTACGAATGATCCGCGGATCCGGGGAGGACCTTGTGGAGAAACACCACCTTCTCACCGTATTCCCTTACGTCAACCTTGTAGTTACGAATCCCCTTGTAGAGTTCCGAAAGCTCGTTCAGTTCGTGGTAGTGTGTGGCAAACAGCGTCCGGGCGCCAATGCTTGAATACAGATATTCCGTGAGCGCCCAGGCAATGCTGATCCCGTCGAATGTGCTGGTTCCCCGGCCGACCTCATCCAGCAGAACAAGGCTCCGGCTGGTCGCCGTGTTCACAATATGTGCAGCCTCATGCATCTCCACAAGGAATGTGCTCTCCCCCGAAGCGATGTTGTCGCTCGCGCCGACCCGGGTAAAGATCTTATCCACGATACCGATCGACGCGGACTCCGCCGGGACGAAACTGCCGATCTGGGCGAGCAGGACGATCAGCCCGGTCTGTCGGAGATAACTCGACTTTCCGCTCATGTTCGGTCCGGTGATGATCAGGATCCGGTCCCCGCCTGTGTCCACCTCCGTGTCGTTCGGGGTGTAGGTATCTCCGGGAGGGAGAAAGCGCTCGATGACGGGATGCCGTCCGCCGGTAATCCGGAGTGCGGTGGATTCGTTCACCTCAGGCCGTGTGTACCGGTTTTCGACAGCAGTGCAGGCCAGTGCAACGAGCGAATCGATCGTCGCAATCAGCGCGGCATTATCCTGAATGATTCCGGCCTGTTCAGCGATCGTCCTGCGGAGATCATCGAACAGAGAAGATTCGAGCGCCTGAATCTTCTCTTCGGCATGCAATACCTTTTCTTCGTATTGCTTCAGCTCCGGAGTGATGTATCGCTCTGCATTCGTCAGGGTCTGTTTCCGGATATACTGTTCCGGGACCTTCTCCCGGTGTGTGTTCGTGATCTCGATGTAGTAGCCGAACACATTGTTGAATCCGATCTTGAGGGAACCGATTCCTGTTCGTTCACGCTCTTCCTGCTGATGTCGGCTGATCCACTGCTTTCCGCTCGCAGCGATCGACCGGAGCTCGTCCAGCTCATCGTGATAGCCGGCCCGGATGGTTCCGTTCGCTACCAGTGCCGGAGGATCATCGGCGAGGGCGGTCCTGATCTGAGTGGTAACAGCGGGAAGAGGCTCGAGTGTTTCGCCGGCGGAACGGAGCAGCGGCGACGATCTCCCCTGGAGTGCCTTCCGGATAGGATCGATCAGTTCAAGCGTCCCGCAGAGAGCTGCCACTTCCCTCGGTGTGGCCCGGCCGGTGCAGACTTTCGCATTCAGCCGTTCCAGGTCGGCCGCATCGGCGAGCAGGGTGCTCAGTCCGTCTCTGAGATCCTTCGCTGTGACCAGTTCGTCCACCGCATCGAGGCGACTGACAATAGGGAGGAGCTGGTTGAGAGGCCGGGCGACCCATCGCCGGAGCAAACGCCCTCCCATCGGGGTGAGCGTCCGGTCAAGGACCGAAAACAGCGTTCCGCCGTCCCTGCCCGAAAGCTGGGTTGTGATCTCCAGGTTCCTCTTGGTTGAGGGATCGAGGATAATGTGATCGGTGCTGCTGACCGGGATAATACGTGTGATGTGCGAGAGGTTTGCCTTCTGTGTCTCGCGGAGATAGTGCATGATGCTGCCCGCCGCGATCACGCCGGTTCCCATCTCCTCCAGCCCGAACCCCTTCAGGGAGTGGGTTCTGAGATGGGCGGTGATAAGCTCATAGGCGTGATCGCGGGAATAAATCCAGTCATCGATGACCGTATAGACACTTTCAAGCCGTTTCAGAATCTGGCGAACAGTGGCAGCGTCTCTTCTCTGGACCAGAATTTCAGCCGGCCGTATCGCTTCGATCTGCTCCGGGAGTTGCCGGAGGGGAAATTCGCTCACTCCGAATTCACCCGTCGAAACATCAACAAATCCGATTCCGACATGATCCTCCGCTCCCGCGATGGCAGATGGGAATGCGACCGAAGCAAGGTAGTTGTTCTGCTTCCCCTCGAGAATCCTGTCTGAGAACGCGACTCCGGGAGTGACCACCTCAACAACATCCCGTTTCACGATTCCTTTGGCTGTCTTCGGATCCTCCATCTGTTCGCAAACGGCGACCCGGTGTCCTGCTTTCAGGAACTTCGGAAGGTACGTGTCGAGGGCATGATGTGGAAAGCCGGCGAGCGGGACTTCCCCGGCGGTTCCGTTCCGGCGTTTGGTGAGGGTAATGCCCAGAACCTTTGAGGCGACCTTTGCATCCTCTTCAAAGGTCTCGAAGAAGTCCCCCATCCGGAACAGCAGGATCGTGTCCGGGTACCGGGACTTCACCTTGGCGTACTGTTTCATGAGCGGGGTGGACATGCGGGATTCCGTTGCCTGAATGTGTGAGCAAAAACTACGTGAATACCACAGTAAATGCAACGCCCCTTCGCCGTTTTCCGACCGCAGCCCCGGGAGGATTGGTCGGCATCTTGTCAATGAGAATTCTCTTTGTTACTCATTCGCTAGTCGATTATGGGTGCGAACAGTCCGATTGAGCCCCGGTTCGTCACCACGGAGATGGTCCGGACAGAGAAGATGATCTTGGTAAAATAATCCCCCGGATGTGTCCAGTTGGACACAGGGCAACAAAAAACGGGAGCGGAGATAACCCCGCTCCCGTTTCGTTTGTTCTCCTCCTCCGTTAGTTCAATGGGCAGCCAAGCTCGTTATTATACTCGAAAAGGTCCTTCAGGCCTTCGTAGTCGCCGGCAGTACCTGGATAGACGTCATTGAACATGTCGATCACTTCTGAGTCCGAGAACTCGTAGTTCACTCCGCCTGAGGCACCATTCAGCATCGCAGCGACCGTGTGCCTTCCGAGGGCGTTCAAACCACCACCACCCAGAGCAAGGACATCAACCAGAGTCTTACCCGGGAAAGCGTTCTCAAAAACATCACTGAAGAGCATCGTCGGGACGTAGGGAGCGGGCCAGCTGTCGAAATGCTGGTCCTGCTTCCAGTATCCGGGCGTGCATCCCTGGTCGCCGCCGGTCCGCTCGCAGAACCCGAAATCGATCGATTTGTCGATCGGATTGTTATCCGTGAGGACAACGAGAGAAGGATTCGGATTGCTGTCCTTGAAAGGATCACCGCCCTGGTTCGGGGTCGTCAACACCCAGCCGTCCGGCGGAACAACCTCGACAAGGTACGATCCCATGCAGAGATCACGGAACTTATAGCGTCCCGAGGAATCGGTGTAGGTGGTGGCGAGCAGTTCGCCGGTATCGGCATCGAGGAGGCGGATCTCCACACCTGGAATACCCATCTCGGGTGGATTTCCGCGGTGACAATCCTGATACCCGTCGCAGTCATGGTCGGCCCAGACGAAGTTGCCGATCCGGCCGTTGCAGTCACCTCGTTGACTTACCGAGACCCCGACAACTGCATCGTCAAGGTCCGGGTCATGCAGAGCTTCCTGCATGTCGAACAGGGCGGACTCGTTGTCAGCCGGCCCGGTGTTGTTCTGATCGCATCCCTGAATGCTCATTGCGAACAGAAACAAAAGAGAAAAAGATAGCAGGATCTTCTCCATGAATTCATTCCATGTATTGTGAATTTGAACCGTGAATTTCGCAGGTCAGAGGGGGCAGTCTGAAGCCGGGATCAAGATACGCGCGATGGATGGGTCGGGTAGTGCGGAGGGTCATTCAGGGGATGATTTACCCGAATTGCTATTTGTCTCCAAAAAAGGGGTGGACTCAGTTACCTGAATCCACCCCAGAATTAGAATCGGGTTTCCGACTAGTAGCGGTAGTCCGGGATCCTCACGTTTTCCCACCAGTTCGTGATCGCATAGGTCGTTACCCAGTACCCGGGGTAGAACGGCGGTCGGATGCTTCCGCTTGCAAGCCGATCGTCAAAATGGTACCGCTTGTAATAACCATGCTGTAGGGATCCACCGGCGTAACTACCAACACGTCCTCTGTCTTCCTGAACGATCGAACCGTGGACCTCAAGTTTGCCGCGAACCGGTCCGCTGTTGTAATTTTCTACATCGAGGGAGCCGGTGCGGCAGAAAATGCTTCCATCGATAAGAACGTTTGACTGGTTGGGGGTATTGTCGGCGATAATCACGTCATTCTCTGAAACCAATCCAAGAATGTCGTCTGAATTGGGATAATCCCGGTTGTCGTAAATTGTATTGTCCTCAATGATAATGTCACTCAACGAACCAATGGTGATCTCTCCATCGAGGGTTCCCTGAACATGGACGTCCCCCAGACCAACCAGGGCACCGTTGAAGACGTCAACGCCGAATTGGAGGGAGTCGGCGATTGGTCCGCCGGAGCTGAGTCGGACGTAGACCATTCCGTCATTTGGGGCGGCTGTTCCAGGCGTAAGTGTAACCCAGATTTCAGGATTGACATACATCCTCCCTGTTCCTCCAAGCACCGGATTCGTCGCGTCGATGAGCTCCTGGAAATTCGGGGGGAGCGGGATCTCCGCCACACCTGTTTCATAGCCATTCTTGAACACCGCTTTGTTTTGTCCCTTTCCGGGTGCAGGGTCAAAGCCCTTTGAAAGGGTCACCTTGTCCATGAAAACAGGTTTCCCGTTCACATGAAACCGACCATTGGAGTGACTCTCTCCCCAGACAGTATCCCCGGTGATCCAGAAATTCTCATTCCCACCCTGATTTGTCATGAACGTAAGCAGTTCAAAGCCGTTAAATTTTTCCGTGTCGAAAAAAACCTCAATGGTGTCGTTGAACGTATCGCCTCCGGGGACCGGGTATTCGGAAATACTTCTCATTCTTGCGACGTCTCCTCCCAGATCAGCCATCGTCACGGAAAACGCGCCGATGAGATGGTCTCTTCCCGTGAACTCTTGCCTGATTGTTCCTGTCCATGAGGTATCCTGGTAGAGTTTCGCTAGTCCGACATTGATACCGTTCAGGGCGAGATTATGTGATTCCGTCGCTGAAGCATAATGGGACATGTTGCTAACAGCCCTGGTCGACATTCCCGAGATGTTGTAAGAAATGTAGCTCAGGATGAAGCCGAAGCCGATTGTCACCAAGAGAATTGCCTTGCCGCCCATAGCGTCCTCGTCTGGTTTGTTTTATCGTCTTGTATTTTGTGACGCGAGTCTCGTCTGTTGCCAGAGGGAGGACGAGAACAACGCTTCGGGGTTACTCCCCAACGGGTTCAACGGTGCGTAAGGGTTCTGAACCTCAATGCTGACCTCCACCGTATGAATCTCTGAAAGACGGGGAGCAGGAACGGGGCGCGGGAGAATGACGCCGTCCTGTGTGAGATAACTGAGCCGGAAGATCGTCACGGCCCCGATTGACGAGACAGTACCGTTGTTGACTCGTCGATGCAGGAGCCTGTCAATTTCGTTTTGTGTCCCGCTCAGCTCACTCACCGGTCCGATGAAATAATGGATCGTATCCGGAGGAGTCGCATCGTTCCGATCAAGGTCGCTCAGGAATGAAACCGACGCACTGTCCCCCCAGGTGATGGTCGGGGTTGCTTCATCCACTCCGAATCCCATATTCCGAAACTCCCCCTCAAGGATGGCTACGGTCGAGACGAGCATCTCCTGCACCAGCATGTCGCCGTTATAGACCATGTGGTTTTCCGCAGCAATTTCATTCGCCGTCAGAATGATCATCAGGAGTACTCCCCCGATCACAAATGAGATCATGATATCCATGATTGCAGCCATCGAACTATCTCCCTTTCTGATCAGTCGAAATGGAAGTAACCGAGAACGAGCGAAAGCCGGAGTGTATCGGCCACAGGAGTAGGTGGAAATGTCCGCCATGTCTGCAGGTCCATTCGCTTGACGTAGGACCTTGTTCCCGAAATGGAAGCAACATCATTCGGGTTTACATAGTTGACCGCGAATGAAGTGGCATACCGTCGTCCAGTACCAACGGCCTCTTTCTCAAGGGTAAATCCGTCGAAATCATCGAAATCATTGAATTTGTGAACACTATCCTCCCAGGAAACATCAGGTCCCATATAAGCCGGGTCTGTCAGAACCGAAATGTCGCCGATAGCCGCGCTGGATGTATCGGTCTGCTGATCGAACGCGAGGCCCTGGGCAATCTCCATGTAAGAAGTTGAGATTGTTGTCGCGAGGATTCCGTCTTGCCCTGTTGCTATGTCATCGCCGGATGCTCCGAGTAACCGATAGAAGTTATTGAGAGCGGTCGTCAGCAGAACGAACGCGAAGATAGTCATCATTGTTTGTCCTGTAGACATCGTCAGGCCTCATACAAGTTTATCGGGACTGCTCAACGCGCCTCAACGACAAAGGCAGGGGAGTCTTCCGGCACCGGGGGAGGATGAAGAAGGGGCAGGAGATGCGTTGTTTCCACCTTTCCCGTTGCAATTTACGGGCCAGAGGCCGTAAAACGGGATTCGATAGTTGAATTTCATGATTTTCCGGACTCGAGGGGGATATTCTTCATTCAGAACGCTGAAAGGACCGGAAGAAAATTCCTGCGAGGAGGTAAAATTGTGTCTCCATCAGGAAAGTTTTTCTGCAATCCCCCTGCGATCCTTTGCCAGAGTGCCCGGAACTGCCTACATTGAAACACCCACCAAAAAATTGTGCCAGAAATTGTCTTCGGATTAGGAACGGAAGTCGGAAAGGACCTGCCTCATGCGTTCGCAAATACCTCTGTTGATACTATTTCCTTTTGTTTTCCTCCTTTTCTTCATCGTTGGATCGAATCAGGTTCCGAGTGAAAACCCGGACAAGGATGCGGACTCCCCCTCAGGAGCCCTCCAGGCCCTCGAATTCTGGACTGCCTCCAGGGCATACCCTGACGG
>JAOUDE010000109.1 GCA_029859455.1 Ignavibacteria bacterium
CTGCCGCGTCGCGATGCTCTCTGCCAATGATGAACGGCTCTGCGAATTCAAGAGAATGGGGATTGTCCCGATCGACCGGAGGCAGTTTCCCGATCTCGATTATGATGAACAACGATATCTCAGTGATCCCGGGTACAAGAGCAGATACAAGGAATCCGAAAAGGCGTTCCTTTCCGTCGTCAACCAGTTGACCGATGGCCTTGGTGTCAGTATCTTTATTGACTACGTCGGCTCTCCGGTCATCAGAGCCACCCTGAAGGCGCTCGCCCGGCAGGGAGTGATTACAACAGCGGGCTGGAAAGAAGGAATGACCGTTACGACCATGAGGGCGATCGAGTGTATCAACCGGCACCAGCATGTGCATACACACTATGCCAGGTACCCGCAGGGACGGGCGGCGGTTCGTTTCGCCGAGGAAACCGGCTGGGTTCCGGGCCTGGAGAGTTCGAATGAGTATTCCTTTGAGGATATCCCGCAGCTTGCCGCCGATTATGCCGCCGGCAAATGCTCTTACTTTCCTATTTTTAGAATAAACTCCTGACAGGAAGAACAGATGGATTTGAAAAACATCTCAGAAGAGATCAGAGCAGTTCAGGGCCGGCACCGGGCCCGCCCCGAAATGGTCAAGGGACTGAACGTCCCCTACTTCCGCCGGGGTGAAATGGCGATCCCGGCATTCAAAATGAAAACCGGAGGCGATCCCGCGACCGATGGGCGCGCCACAAGCCTGAAACTGATGAAAAAGGTAACCGAGCTTCCGGTCGATTTCTTCTTTTATGACCTCGAGGATGCGTCTCCGGATCATCTTGAATTCAAAGACCACGCCCGGTCCTTTGTGATCGAGGCCCTGACGACATTCGATTTCGGGAACCGGGTTGTCGCCTTCCGTCCGAACAACATCCGGACGGAGTACTTCGAACAGGACCTCATCCGGGTGGTCACGGAGGCAGGCCACCGGCTGGACGCAATGGTGATCCCGAAGACTGAATACGCTGATGAGTTGAAGGATATCATCGGCATCGTGAACGCGATCCAGAAGAAAGCGGGCCATACCAACAGGATCAGTTTTGAAGTGCTGATCGAATCACCCACTGCGTTTCTCGATGCAGAGAAGATTGCTGCGCTGGACCAGGTGACCTCACTGATTTTCGGCGCCTGGGATTTCGCCAGAACGACCGGAGCCCGCGTCGAACCGGACTCGTGGACCCATGACCAGGCGTATGCCAGACAGCATCTTCCGATTGTCGCAGCTGCCTACGGCAAGGATGCAGTCGATGCGGTAACGGGAACGCTCCCCCTCCGACCGAAAAAACCTGAAGGGGTGTCCGCCGAAGAGTATGCAGAAGCATTGCAGGGAGACCCGGGACGGATCAACGCCGGGAAATTCGGCCTTCCGTTCATTCAGCAGATGCGCGACAGAATCCGCGCCATCCGTCTCGCAGAAGAAGACGCCGCCGACGCCCGACGGTGCGGCTATGCCGCGAAGTGGATTCTTCATCCCGATCAGATCGAGCCGATCCAGAAAGCATGGACACCGACGCGTGAAGGAGCATTGAACGCACTGAAGCTGACCGCCGCATACGCACGGGCGGCCCGGACCGGATCGGGGGCAGAGGTTGACGGAAACCGGCTTGCCGATAAGGCTGTCGTCGGAACGGACTGGTGGATCGTGCTCGCGGCGCTGAAAGGAAGCGTCCTGACCGAATCTGATATCAAAGAAACCGGTTTCACCCTTCAGCAGTTGAAACGAACGGTAGTCACGCACGACAATCATCTTTCTCAGGCCTGATGATGCGCAACGTACCAATTCTTGAACGGTCGGCCGCCCTCCAGAAGGAAGTCCTCAATAAGCTGGGAGAGGGCCTTGCAGGCCGGGCACGCTGTAACCCGTCGAACGGCAAACTCGCTCTGGGCACCATTCAGGTTGAATCATTCAATCTGGCCCGCCTTCTTTCCGAAGCCGCGGGGACGGAGGCGATGGTCCATTTTGCTAAGCGGGATACCACCGGACCGTTCGAGGAGAGAATTGCCCTCCTTTCCGTTGCCCAGTCGGTCACCAGCCTCGCGACGGCTCTCTTGTCCAACCATCGGGATTTCGGCATCACGGACCTCGATCCGTTCGAGGAATTCCTCTCTCTCGCGAACCATCTCCGGGTCCATTGCACACCCGAATCATGGATCCGTCTCGGTGAAGAGATATTGTCGAGAGGGAGCGATCTGTCAGGATCACCCGGACTCGATCCGACTCATCAGGAGTTCCGGTCGATGTTCGCCCGGTTCGCTGACACGGTCATCGCTCCGCTGGCGGAAGAAACCCATAGAAAGGACCGGATCATCCCGGATACCATTCTGAAACAGATCGCAGAACTGGGAGCATTTGGTATCTCCATTCCGGAGGAGTACGGAGGAAGCTTTGTCGATCACTCTCTCATGGTGATTGCAACAGAGGAACTGAGCCGCGCGAGCCTTGGAGCCGGTGGCAGTGTGCTGACCCGCCCGGAGATCTGCGCGAAGGCTCTCCTGGCAGGTGGCACGGAAGAGCAAAAAAGGAAATGGCTCCCGGTCATCGCATCGGGTGAAAAAATGGTCTGTATTGCGGTGACCGAACCGAATACCGGTTCCGATGTCGCCCAGGTTTCGCTTTCTGCCCGGCTCACCGACAAAGGATACCTGCTGAACGGGGAAAAGACCTGGGCAACATTCGCCGGCCGCTCAGAGATTCTCTGTGTTCTTGCGAGAACCGGCGCTCCCGAGCTCGGGCACAAGGGACTGTCACTCTTTCTCGTCGAGAAGCCTTATGACCAGGGCGGCGACGAGCACCACTTCAGGCACGTTCAGCCGGCGGGCGGCGTTCTTGAAGGACATGCGATTCCGACAATTGGATATCGCGGGATGCATAGCTTTTCGATCGCCTTCGAGGATTACCTTGTGCCTGTCGATCAGAGAATCGGCGAGGAAGGCCGCGGCTTCTATCTTCAGATGCAGGGCTTTGCAGGAGGAAGGATCCAGACAGCCGCAAGAGCTGTCGGGGTCATGGAGGCGGCCTTCCGGGAAGCTGTCAGCTACGCCGGCAGCCGCAACCTCTTCGGCCGTTCCCTCGCGGAGTTCGGCCTGACCCGACATAAGCTCGGCATGATGGCCGTGAGGATTCAGACCAACCGCCAGCTTGCCCTTCGTGTCGCAGGATTGATGGATGAGAGTGAGGCGACCATGGAAGCCTCGCTGGTGAAGTTCCTTGCCTGCAAAGATGCCGAGTGGGTTACGCGTGAGGCGATGCAGCTGCATGGCGGGATGGGATACTCCGAGGAATATCCTGTCTCGCGTTACTTTGTGGACGCACGGGTTCTTTCCATCTTTGAAGGAGCGGAGGAAATCCTCGCTCTTCAGGTCATCGCACGGCCATTCATGGAACAGTTCCTCGAGCCGGTCACGGCATGACAAAGCAGTCAATCTCCAATTACTTTGAGAACTTCAGCATCGGAACGCTGTTCCACTGTCCCACGCCGCGCGTGCTGACCGACGCTGACCGGGTCGCCTATATCGCACTCACAGGAGACCGATCTCCTCTCTATTGTACAACCGATGGACTGATCCACCCGCTGATTGTTTTCCATACGGTTCTCGGGCAGACTGTTCGGCAGATTTCACTGAACGCAGTCGCCAATCTCGGCTATGCTGAATTACGCTGGCATCATCCGGTCTTCGTCGGTGACCAGATACGGACCGAGGCGGAGATCGTCGGCCTGAAGGAGAACAGCAACCGCCGATCCGGTATCGCCTATGTTCGCACGACCGGCTATAATCAGAACAATGATCCGGTCCTTTCGTATGCACGATGGGTGATGGTCCGGAAAAAAGTTGAGGCCGAAACGGAGTATCTTTCCTCCCCTCTGATTCCCGACCTTGCCCCGTCTGTTCTTCCGAACGAGCTTGAGAGAACCGCGAAAAGCCGCCCGACAACAGAGAACAGCGGCGGGATCCACTTCTTCGATGACTACAAAACCGGGGATCGGATCGACCATGAAGACGGGATGACGATCAATCACTCCGATCATATGATCTTCACGCGTCTGTATCAGAATTCAGCCAGAGTTCATTTCGATGCGATCGCCACAGACGGAACGCCTCTTGTCTACGGCGGCATCCCGATCTCTGTCGGTTATGCACAGGCATTCAACGGACTGGAGAACCGCCTCGGTATCAGGGCGATCAACGGAGGAGCTCATGCCAATCCGGTACATGCCGGAGACACACTGTATTCCCTCTCCCATGTCCTTGAAACAAAGGAGCTGGATACGCAGACAGGGGCTCTCCGCCTCAGGCTGATCGTGGTCAAGAACAAGAAGCCCACCGCGGACTTCCTGCCGAAGAAAGCCGACCAGGAAACGGGCAAAGAGCGCTATGATCCCGGTGTCGTCCTTGATCTGGACTACTGGGAGCTGATGGGCAGGAGGAAGCCCGGTGACCCCACCTGACGAGCTGCGTCCACCCTGGATTATCCGGACATATGCAGGTTTCTCCGGAGCGAGCGAAACCAACAGGCGGTTCCATGACAACCTGAAGTCCGGGCAAACCGGGCTCTCAGTCGCCTTCGACCTCCCTACCCAGAACGGCTACGACCCTGATGCTCCCCTGTCGCGCGGTGAAGTGGGCGGCACCGGCGTAAGCATCGCCCACCGCGGGGATATCGAAACGTTGTTCAGCGGGATCGACCCCGGACGAATCAACACCTCGATGACGATCAATGCAACGGCGCCGTTTCTTCTCGCACTGTACCTTGTGTACGCGGAAGAGGCAGGTGTGCCGTGGAGCAAACTCCGCGGGACAGTCCAGAATGATCTTCTGAAGGAATTTGTTGCCCGGGGGACCAGCATCTTCGCACCCGAAGTTTCCCTTCGCTTCTCGACCGACCTGATAACGTTCACCGCTTCGGAGGTTCCCCAGTGGAACCCGATCAACGTGTGCGGCTATCACTACATGGAGAGCGGTGCCGCTCCGCATGAGGAAGTCGGGTATGCGCTGGGAAACGCTCTTCTCGTTCTGGACGCGGTACGTCCCCGACTGACGCCGGACCAGTTCGAAACAGTGGTGCGCAGGATCTCTTTTTTTATCAACAGCGGGATCGAACTGATTCCCGAGGTCTGCAAGATGAGGAGCTATTCAGGACTCTGGAGCTCCCTGTGTGAAACCGAGTATGGAATCAGGGATGTACCGTTCCGCTCCGGGTGTCAGGTCCGCTCTGTTTCACTGACCGCAGAACAACCGGAGAACAATATTGTACGAATTGCCCTGGAAGCACTTCCAGCACTTCTCTCGGCGAATGCGAGGGTCAACGCACTCCAGCTTCCCGGTTTCAGGGAAGCGCTCAATCTCCCGGACCGGATGGAACAGACACTGAGCATCCGCACGCAGCAGATCCTCATGCACGAAACGAAGATCACCGAGTTCGGGGACATTTTTGACGGCAACAGCGTCATCGGCAACCTCACGGACAGGATCTCAGACGACGCGAAGGAACTGGCACTCCACCTCCGTACAGCCGGTTATGAGGAGGCGATCAGGGTAATCGATCACCGACTCACGGAGTCGATCATGATCCGGCAGACCCGTATTGCCGGGGGAGAAGATCCCGTCGTCGGGCTGAACATGTTCAAGGATCCCGTCGGGCTCTCTGAACAACTCGAACTCTCTGAACCCTCATCGAAGGACGAGTCGTTCGAACAGGATCGAATCGAAGAGCTGGTCCGGTGGCGGGCAGGGCGTGATTCGCAGGAAGTCGAAAAGGCCTCGGAAAGCGTTCGCCGCGCAATCCGTTCAGGGGAGAACATCATGCCATCGACGATCGAGTTTGCACGGAGGGGTGGAACCGTGGGGGAATGGTCATCCGTCATCGAGGAAGTTACCGCGGGACGCTATCACACCACGCTTGCCCTTGGCGACTACAGGCCGTCTCCCCGCTCGACTGCTCAACCGGCCGCCCGGATCAGACGAAGACTGGTACTCGGCAAAAGCGGGCTCGACGGTCATACCAACGGACTGAAGGTTCTTGCGCTCTCCTTCCGCGACGCGGGACTGGAGGTCATCTATGCCGGGACGAAACAGACTCCGGAGTCCCTGATCAGGACAGCCCTCGAGGAAGATGCCGATGCGGTTGCGGTCAGCACCCTCTCAGGCGCGCACATTGCGATCGGGAATGGTTTGCTCGAACAACGCAGGAAACAGCAGGCGGACCGGGTCAGGATCATTCTCGGCGGCCTGATTCCACCGGAGGATGCGGAAAACCTGAGAAAAGCCGGGATTGACCTCGTGATGGCCGGTGAATCGGTCGGAATCCAGGCCGCTGTCACCCAGGTCTGTTCATTGCTCGGCTGACCCCCCCCCGTTTCTGTGCCGTAGAACACGCGAGTTGGCCAATAGGTGTGATTCAGGCCAATCTCCACTTCCCCTGACTGCCTTATCTTAGACGCAATCATGCGAAACAGTTTTTCCACGCGAAACCGATTGTACGGGCGAGTCGCCTCAGCGGTGCTGATATCGGCATTTGCTGTTACTGCTTCCTTTGCCGGGCCCACCGGCATAGGCAGGGCAGTATTGGAACGGCCGTCCGATACAGTGAAGGAGGTCCGGTGGCAGAGCGATTCACATTCGGCGATACAGACGGCGGTCAACTACCTGGCAGAGGAAGCGGCTCCAGCAGGCCGCTCTCACACAGAATTCATCGTCACCGGTACAGAAGCTGTTCCGGGCGGCGTTCACGTCAGACTTCGCAGCACATACTCAGGGATTCCGATCTTCCGGTCGAGTACCGTCATCAGCATCAACGATCGGAATCAGGTGACCATGGTGGCACGAGGAAAAACCGCTGAGGCGGGTGAACCGCCCGCCAATCTCATTCCCGCGTTTGATGCGCGTGAAGCACAGGTCATCGCCAGAAACCACCTGAACCCCGCCGGTGCCGTCATCAATGAAACAGCTGACGCAGAACTGGTGATCTATACTGAAGAGTCAGGCGTGAGCTCGCTCGCATACCGCACATCGATTGTGTGTGAGAACCCGATGGGTGACTGGGAGATCCTGATCGACGCCGGTTCCGGAGAGTTGATTCTGATGGAAGACCGGTTCGTTCAGTTTGGAAGGACCAATGGTTCCGGATATGCATTCCTTCCCGACCCGGTCAGCAAAGCGCGCGGATTCTATGGAGAGAAAGGTTTTGAGGACAACAACGATGCAACAAGCGATTCCCTTGATCACTACAGATCACTTGTCACGCTCGATTCCCTTCTCGTCCATGAAGGGATGTACACATTGCAAAGCCCGTGGTTTACTCTGCGGGATATCGAATCTCCGCTCGGGGACGAAACATACAGTGCGACGACGCCGGATGGATTCCGGTTCGACCGGAGCCAGCAGGGGTTTGAAGCTGTCAACATCTACTACCACGTTTCCCGGGCGTACCAATACATCCATTCCCTCGGCTTCAACATCCCGTCACTGAAAGGTCTTCAGATCGACCCGCATGGGTACCAGGGGAGCGACAACTCTCACTACAGTCCGAGCGGAAACTGGATGTCGTTCGGTGAAGGAGGAGTGGATGACGCGGAAGATGCTCAGGTTATCTGGCACGAGTATGCACACGCGATTCAGTACAACATTAACCCGGTCTGGGGAGGGGGCGAATCGCTCGCGCTTGGGGAAGGGTTCGGAGATTACTGGGCTGCCTCATACACTCGGTCCCTCGGACTGTGGAACGAAGGAGATGATGAACACAACTGGCTGTTCCTGTGGGATGGCCACAACGATTTCTGGAGAGGGAGAATCCTGAACGACAACCGAACCTACCCGTTCGGGAACATCTCTGCACACGAGGCGGGACAGATCTGGGCCTCTGCCCTGATGGGAATCTGGGGTGATCTCGGAAAGGACGTGACTGACAGGCTCGTGATCAAGAGTCAGTACTACCTTAGCTACGGCGTCACGGCAAGCGATGCAGGACGAGCTATTCTTCAGGCTGACCGTGATCTCTATGACGGTGACCACCTCTCCGTTCTCGTCTACTGGCTCGGCACTGTCAAGAAATTCCTCGACCCTTCGGATGAGCTGCCGAC
>JAOUDE010000002.1 GCA_029859455.1 Ignavibacteria bacterium
AATGGAGCATGAGCGCTTTCCCGCCGACCTTGCCCCCTACCTGGAGTCACACGGCTATCGGGTGGACAAGCTCGATCCGTTCGCGTTTTACCTCGGTGCAATCCATGCGGTCACCAGGGATGCTGACGGGCGCTTCACCGGCGTAGCGGAAATTCGACGCGACGGAACTACTGGAGGAGTCTGACCTCAATGGCGGACAAACTCCCCCTGCTGATCTCCGTTCCGCACGGAGGAACCACCATCCCGGAGGAGCTTTCCGACCGGCATTCGTTGTCGCCCGGGGACATTCTTGACGATATCGATCCGTTTACTCTTTCAGTGTATGATTTTGGATCAGCCGTTGAAGAACAACTGGCGGCCGATATCGCACGGCCGTTCATCGACCTGAACCGATCGGCGGATCAGCTTCCTCCTGCCTTCCCGGACGGTGTGATCAAGAGTGAAACATGCCAGAAGGTCCCGGTCTACCGCCCCGGCTCGGAACCTGACCCCGTGCTGATCCGGAACCTTCTCGCCCGTTATCACGAACCCTATCACGCAGAGCTCTCGAGACTTCTCAGACAGGACAGCATCCTGATGATGATCGATTGCCATTCCATGTCCGAATACCCGCCGCCGATTGCAGCAGACCGGTCGGTCAGAAGACCGCTGGTGAACCTCGGGGATCTGGACGGGCATTCCTGCCCGGCCGAAATCACAGTCCTGCTGGCGGAGGCTTTCGTGAAATGCTTCGAGATCACCAGGACCGACGTGTTGATCAATCTGCCGTTCAAGGGAGGTTATATCACCCGGAATCACGGAAACGGAGCAAAGCCGGTTATCCAGGTCGAGCTGAACCGGGTCCTCTACCTTGATCCCGCACATCCCCGGAGAATGGACTCCGCTCGTGTTTCGGATGTCTGCGCCAGAATGAAGTCGACTCTGAGACTCTTCCATCAAATATGGCGTGGAGAAGGATGAACGGTACGCCGGAGAATCTGCTGGTTGCCGCAATTCAGATGAATGCCGGTCCCGACCGTGAACGGAATCATGCGACTGCGCTCCGGCTCATGACGGAAGCAGCTGACAGTGGCGCGAGGCTTGTTGCACTTCCGGAGAATTTTTCGTACATCGGAGACCACCCGGTGGCAAAACTGGCTAATGCGGAGGATCCGGAGAACAGTCCTTCGCTGGACCTGATCCGATCAACGGCGGTGAAGAAGAATATCTCCATTGTCGGCGGAAGCATTCCCCTCAGGACGGCGGACCCGGCAAAGGTAACCAACACCACCTTCGTCATCGATCAGTCCGGCATCCCGATCGCCCGATACGACAAGATCCACCTGTTCGATGCCAACCTTGGCGGAGCGAAATCGTTCAGGGAATCGGAGTATGTCCGCCCGGGGGCCCTCCCGGTCTGTGTCAACATCCGCGGGTGGGAGATGGGACTCAGCATCTGTTACGACCTCCGTTTCCCGGAGCATTACCGCATTCTGGCCGCAGAAGGCGCCACGGTTTTCCTGGTTCCGTCCGCGTTCACCGTGGAAACCGGAAGAGCCCATTGGGAGATACTTCTTCGGGCGCGGGCCATCGAGAATCTGTGTTACGTGGTTGCCCCCGCCCAATGGGGAAGACATACGGCGGCCAGGGAAAGCTACGGACGGACCACGGTGGTCAGCCCCTGGGGAGAGATAATTGCCGAGCTCCACGACGGAGAAGGTATTGTGCTGTGTGAGCTTGATCAATCGCTGTTATCCGGGGCTCGTGCGAAATTGCCGGGCATTCGTACAGCCACGTTCAGGGGAGACCGGAACATCATCACACAGAAAAGAGATGATAAATGATCCCATCTGCTCTCTCATTGATACAATATGAAGACTCCGGAATCGGGGTCGTCATGTTCCTCATCATCCTCGCTTTGGGAATTGTCGTTCTCATCGGTGCTTGGAAAGTGTTCGAGAAAGCGGGAAAGCCGGGATGGGGCTGCCTGGTTCCGATCTATAATATCATCCTTCTGCTCGAAATTGTCGGCCGCCCGGTCTGGTGGGTGGTGCTCTGTCTCATCCCGTTCGTGAACGTAATCGTTTCCATCATCCTCTCGCTCGATCTGGCCCGGAAGTTCGGACAGGGAACAGGTTTCGGTCTGGGAATATTCTTTTTCGGGTTCATTTTTGTCCCGATTCTTGGATTCGGGGACGCCCGCTACCAGGCGGGAGCATAAGACAGACCTCCGCCGATGCGACTCACAAAAGAGCAATTCCTAGAAAAACTTCCACTCCCTGCGACGCCGAAATGGCCTGAAGGTGTATGGGACATCGAAGCATTCCGTCACGGGACGCTCTCTGTTCTCCTGTTCACTCCAAGGGGAACGGATTATCAGACCAACCATACGCAGGATGAATTGTATTTCATTATCGGCGGCAGCGGAGTATTCGAATCGGGGGCCGAGACGTTTGAATTTGCGGAGGGCGACGTTCTGTTCGTTCCGGCAGGCAGGAACCACCGCTTTCAGAGATTCTCCGATGACCTGGTTACGTGGGCGGTATTCTACGGACCCCAGGGAGGAGAAGAACAGCAGCAACAAAACACCATTCAACCAAAGGAGAAACCATGATAAAAGAATTCAAGGAATTCGCCATGCGGGGCAACGTCGTCGACATGGCGGTCGGTATCATCATCGGAGGCGCATTCGGTACGATCGTCACGAGCCTCGTGAGTGATGTGCTGATGCCGCCGATCGGTTTGATGCTCGGCGGGGTCGATTTTGCCAACTTCTTTATGGTCCTCAAGGAAGGAGCTGTGCCGGGCCCGTATGCTGCTCTTGCTGATGCTCAAGCAGCCGGCGCGGTCACAATGAACTACGGTATCTGGTTCAACTCCGTCATCAGTTTCCTGATTATTGCCTTCGCAGTCTTCCTGCTGATCAAGGGTATCAACAACATGAAGCGCAAGGAAGAGGCGGCACCAGCGGCACCGACAACAAAGGAATGCGGATTCTGCTTCTCTGCGATCCCGATCAAGGCGACAAAATGTCCGAACTGCACCTCATCGCTCGGCAAGTCCTAGCAGGTTACTGACAAACGCGGAATCATGTCATTGCGAGTCCGCCGAAGGGCGGACGAAGCAATCTGAAATGAGGATGAACCAGGCAGGGACTTCCCCGTGTCATCCCGAAGCGTTCTGCTTGAAGGGACCTTTCAGAGCGGTAACACACAAAAAAAGGACCGGATCACCGGTCCTTTTTCCTGTGTAGCACCAGCAGATCATTTTCCGACATGCTTCCTGTACGCGCCCTGATCGAGCAGACTGGCCTGGTCCGGTTGACCTGACAGAGTAACCTTGAGCATCCATCCTTTGCCGTACGGGTCCTGGTTCACAAGTTCCGGTGTCCCTTCCAGGTCCGTATTCACAGATTCAACAGTCCCTGAAACCGGTGCCACAAGGTCGGACACTGCTTTCACGGCTTCGATCGTTCCGAAGGTTTCACCCGCGGTGATCTTCGTTCCCTGCCCGGGGAGCTCGACGAACACGATGTCGCCCAGTTCTTCCTGAGCGTAATCGGTAATCCCGATCGTTCCTGTCTTCCCGTCGATCAGAATCCATTCATGGTCTTTTGTGTAACGGAGGTTTTCCGGAACATTCATGGTTATTCCCTGGTTAGCTGAGACGGTTGCCTGTTATCCCGACGCGCCCGGCTCATACGTGAAGGATTGGAGGAAGCTGGTATCGAATTCCCCCGATCTAAATCGTTTGTCCATCATCACCTGCTGATGAAACGGAATCGTCGTGTGGATACCCTCGACGGTGAATTCATCCAGCGCCGATGACATCTTGTTGATCGCCCCTTCACGATTCTGAGCAAACACAATCAGCTTGGCAATCAGTGAATCATAGTGGGGCGGGACGGAGTAACCGGCGTAGCAGTGGGTGTCGACCCGGACGCCGAACCCGCCCGGCATATGGAACCCGGTGACCAGTCCCGGCGATGGACGGAAGTTTTTTTCCGGGTTTTCGGCATTGATCCTGCATTCGATTGAATGACCTCGCTGCTTGATCTTCCGACGCGGCAGCTTCTGTCCGGCCGCCACCCGGAGCTGGAGTTTGATCAGGTCGTGACTGGTGACCATTTCGGTGACGGGGTGTTCAACCTGAATCCGGGTATTCATTTCCATGAAGTAGAAATTCTTGTCCTTGTCGACAAGAAATTCGATCGTCCCGGCGTTTTCATAACCGACAGCTACACATCCCTTGATAGCTGCATTCCCCATCGCATCGCGCAGTTGCTGGTCTACGGCGGGTGAGGGTGATTCCTCGATCAGTTTCTGATGTCGGCGCTGAACAGAGCAGTCGCGTTCCCCCAGGTGGATGACAGTACCATGCTGATCACCAAACACCTGGATCTCCACATGACGGGGCTGTTCGATGTATTTCTCCATATAAAGATCTGGATTGGAGAACCCCTGTTCCGCTTCATGGCTCGCAGTAGCGAACGCGTTTTCAACCTCACTCTCTTCCCGTACGATCCGCATCCCTCTTCCCCCACCGCCCGCCACTGCCTTGAGGATGATGGGAAAACCGATGCTCCTTGCTATCTCCACCGCTGCACCAGCTGATTCGATGACTCCCTCACTGCCCGGCACGACAGGAACCCCCGCCTTCTTCATCGTCTCCTTCGCCAGAGCCTTGTCACCCATCTTCGAGATCATATCGGGACTCGGTCCGATGAATTTCATCCCGGACGTCGTACAGATTTCCGCAAAGCTCGCATTCTCGGCAAGGAACCCGTATCCCGGATGAATGGCATCCGCCCCGGTGACTTCCGCCGCGGCGATGATGCGGGGGATCTTGAGATAGCTCTCTTTCCCCGCCGGAGGGCCGATGCACACCGCTTCGTCAGCAAACCGGACGTGCAGTGAATCGCGGTCTGCCGTCGAGTATACCGCAACGGTTTTGATACCGAACTGCTTGCACACGCGGATCACCCGAAGGGCGATTTCCCCGCGGTTGGCAATCAGGACCTTCTTGAACACAGGCAGCGCTCCGGGGTCAGTATATCAGGATTTGTCAATGAGGAACAAAGGTTGATCGTATTCCACCGGCTGGCCGTTCTCAACGAGGACTTTCACGATCTTTCCTTCAACATCGGACTCAATTTCATTCATGAGCTTCATCGCCTCGACGATACAGAGCACGGCACCAGCCTGAACCACAGAACCAACCTCGACAAACGGAGCCGAATCCGGCGCGGGGGATCTGTAGAATGTTCCAACAATCGGCGATCTGATTTCGTGATGAGAAGCCGGTGTTTCAGCGGGAGGAGAAGCAGCAGCCGCGGGCGGAGGCGGCGTGGGAGCCTGCGGAGCCATCACAACCTCACGGAGCCCTGGAGGCGGAGCGGGGTGTTTCGCCACCTTGACCCGCTTCCCTTCCTCTTCAATCTCGATCTCGTCCGCGTTGCTCTCAGAAAGGAGCTTCAGCAGTCTCTCTATGAATTCCAGATCCATACATGCTCCACTATTCGTGATTCCGGCAGGAGTCCCGGTCCCAGGGAAAAGACAGACTCAGGGAAGTTAATTCGATTTGACCCGTTCGATGTAGTTTCCCGTGCGGGTGTCGATCCGGAGAAGGTCCCCTTCATTGATAAAGAGAGGGACGTTCACCGTTGCACCAGTTTCCAGTTGTGCAGGCTTGGTCGTGTTGCTCGCCGTGTCCCCCCGGACGCCGGGCACCGTCTCCACAACTTCAAGTTCAACACTGACCGGTAGTTCTATCCCCGTAATGTCGGTCCCGTTCATGAGAATATCAATCGATTCGCCATCTTTCATGAAACGGGCGCCGTCTCCGATCTGTTCCTCCGTCACCGTCAGTTGCTCGAACGTGTCCTTGTCCATAAATACGTACCCGGCAGATTCACGGTACAAGAACTGGTATTCTCTGCGGTCTATCCGTATAACATCGACCGACTCGCCTGCCCTGAATCGATTTTCAATCACTTTGCCGTTTTTCAGGTTTTTCAGCCGCGTTCTCACAAAGGCACGCCAGTTACCCGGATTCACATGCTGAAACTCGACCACAGTCCAGAGTTCATTGTTATACTTGATCACCAAACCAGGGCGGAAATCTGACGTTGATCCCATACAGGGGATGTTCTCCTCTTGCTTGCGCACTCAATGGAAATTGTATCGGGAAGCGGGAGAAAAATATAACGAGGTAGGCCCTGAAAGTCAAGAATGAGAAGTTGACACAAACGAACCTCTTTATTATGATGCAGAATCACCAACTGGAGACAAAATGACACACCGGGTGACACTCTGCATCATTCTTGCTGTCGCCGGATGCGCGGTAGAACAACCTCCCGACGACGTTCTGGATCAGGAACTCTTCGCAACCGTGTATGCGGAGCTTGTCGAGAATGAACGGACGCTCTCACAATGGACAACGTACAACATCCGGAAGTACCATCCTGATTCCACGCTTGCAAAGGCAGGTGTGACGCGTGAACAAATGGTGGCGACGATGGAGTACTACAATCAGGAACCGGAACGTTGGCAGGAATTCTATCTCGACGTTGTGAAACGGCTGGAGGGTCTGCAGGAGACTCAGTCCGGCCCCTGATCTCCGACCTGCTCCGCCTTCATCGTAAACTTGAACGTGCTTCCTTTCCCCGGCTCGCTTTCCACCCAGATGTCCCCGCCATGACCTTTCACGATCTCATGGCAGATCCACAATCCGAGACCCGATCCTTTGATCTCCCTGGCCTCCGGAGAATCAACCCTTGAAAATTTCTTGAACAGCCGGCTCTGTTGCGTCTCAGGAATACCGATCCCTTCGTCAGAAACTGAGAAGAGGACATTCCCGACGGAATGTTGTTCCGCGCGGACACTGATCTTCCCTCCGCGGGGCGAGTATTTGACAGCATTGGAAAGAAGGTTGTGAATAAGCTGCCGCAGTTTCATCTGATCCGCCTTGACGTAGGCGACATTGGTGTCCACATGCTGATCGATGGAGTGCCGGCGTGAAAACTGGACGAGATTCACAGCATCCTTGATCATCCGCTCTACGTTCACCAGTTCATAGTGATAGGAGAGCGAACCGGACTCGTGCCTTGTGATCGACAGAGTGTCCTCCGCCAGAGCCTTCAGTTTTTCGGCCTGGTCAACGATAATCCGCAGGTACTCATTCCGCCGCGACTCCTCCATCGAAACGCCATGTTTAACCATCGATTTGGCGGCGAGGATCACACTCGCAAGCGGCGTGCGGAAATCGTGGGAAACGATCCCGAGGAAGTCGGATTTCATCCTGTCCAGATCAGTCAACGTGGCGTTCGTCTTGAGCAGTTGGTCATACAGTTTGGCGTTATTGATCATCCCTCCGAGCTGGTCGCAGACGGTTTCCAGCACAATGGCATCCGTCTCGTCGAACGCGTCCAACTGCGTATCTTCGACATTCACGACGCCGACCACCTTGCCCTCGATCCGGATCGGCACGGTCAGTTCTGACTGCGTGTTATGATATTCGTACGCAAGATACCGTGGATCCCGGCTGACATTGTTCGAGACCACGTTTTCTCCATGTCGGGCGACCCAGCCGACGATCCCGGAAGACAATGGCTGCCTGTACCCGTGGGGGAGAAAATCGAGATGATTGCCGGCATGGGCCACCAGAACAGCCTCGTCCGCTTCTTCTTCCACCATGAAGATGGTCACGTCAAAATACTCGAATGTACTCCGGATCCGCTCAGCGGCGGATGAGAGCAGTTGCTCCAGTTCCAGCGTCGAAGTAAATTTCTCGGCCATCTCATTCACCAGCTCGATCTGCGTCATCCGTTTGCGAGCTTCCTCGAGAAGCCTGTGGTTCTTGATCGCAATCGCGGCATGAAGAGAAATCAGCTTCATGATCCAGATATCGGTTGCCTGAAAGGGCTTCGGGTCCGCCGTCGCCACCACGAGGACGCCGATCGTATCGTCTCCCGTCTTCATCGGAGTCGCGAGGATGTGCTCCATCTCGAGCCCCAGGAGAGCCCCCTCCATTTCCGGATGGCCCGGACTCCATTCCGCAAGAGACTGCGAGACGATGGTGCCGGTCGTCATCACCGATCCCGCTACGCCATCATTCAAGGAGAATTTTCTTCCGTCGAGAGCAGCCCCGTGGATCAGCGATGGAAGTGTTGAAACCGTGTACCCGTTCCGGGTCGCGTCACGGAGCGCAACAAACGCACAGTGGCGGCTGTGGTCTTCTTCCATGAGCCAGACAACATTCCCGCCGAGAATTTCCAGTATCTCTTCCTGACTCCCAGCCGCATCAATCTGCAGGGCAACCTCGCTCAACACACCGACGCGATGAACAAACTTGTGGCCATCAACCAGCCGTTCTCTCATCTCCTCAACTGTGAGGTGGGCTTCTTCCACAGGGTCGTACACGCCGGTCCCTTCAGGCGCTGTTCCCTGTGGCCGGAGATCCCGGTCCCTGAGATGTTTTTCATTGAGGGTCATGCGATTCCCGGAATGGGGGAGGTAAAGGGTTGATTGAGGAACAGACGAATCGATTGACATCCCCGGTTCATGGCTGACGTCCCCCGACAATTTCTCCGATCACCATCGTCGGTTCACCCCTCTTCCTGAGGTAGCGGAGAATCTTGTCGACATTCTTGCGCGACACGATCACGATCATGCCAATCCCCAGATTAAACGCTCTCCTGGCATCATCCTCTGGAATCTCACCAAGTCGCTGGATGAGACGAAAGATCACCGGACGTTCCCACGCATTCCAGTCGACTTTCAGCCTCACACCTTTCGGAAGAATCCGGTTGGTATTCCCTTCGATGCCACCCCCGGTAATATGCGACAATCCGTGGATGTTGAATTTTGCAAGCAGCCGATTCACCGGCCGGAGGTATGATCGGTGCACCTCCAGAAGGGCCTCTCCGACTGTTTTCCCGAGGTCATCGACAAAGTGGCTCACATCGTAGCGTTTCAGGAGAACGGAACGGGCGAGTGAGTAACCGTTCGTGTGAAGACCGGTTGACGGAAGACCGATCATCACATCGCCTTTCCGGATCTTTTTCCCCGTAATCAGGCGTTTCTTTTCAGCCACACCGACAATGGTCCCCGCAAGGTCATAATCGCTTCCCTGATAGAACCCGGGCATTTCAGCTGTCTCTCCTCCGATCAGCGCACAGCCGTTTTCCTTGCATGCGCGGACAAAACCGCGTACCACTTCTGCGGCGGTTTCCGCTTTCAGTTGTCCGGTGGCAAAGTAGTCGAGGAAGAAGAGCGGCTGGGCACCAACCGTGAGGATATCGTTGACGCAGTGATTGACGAGGTCCTGGCCAATCGTATCGTGACGGCCTGCGAGCTGGGCAACCCGGAGTTTCGTTCCGACCCCATCAACACTCGAAACGAGAACAGGGTTCTTCAGGCCCTTGAAGCGGGCATCGAAAAGGCCTCCGAACCCACCGATGTCGCCAAGAACCCTCTTATTAAACGTCGTCCGTACAGGTCTCTTGATCAGGCGGACAAATCGATCGCCTTCATCGATCCGAACACCTGCGTCAGCGTAAGTCTGAGGCAAAGTTGCAGTGAGCCTTTCAAGCTTTACGTAATGTGCGGGAAAGTATATATAATTTTGCGCAATAGCAAGACAAAGGCACTTCCAGGGGTGATTCGTGTGACGGCGGTCAGTTGCGCCGTATCCGCCCGCTCCCTATATTCGGTACTGACTGATGAATGCACCTTCCATAGCCGCCCGCGCGATTACATTCCGGGATTCCACCCTGTCACTGCCGGTCCGAAAAATTGTCTGCCTCGGCAGGAACTATGCTGACCATGCACGGGAAATGAAAGCGCCGGTTCCATCAACTCCGGTCCTGTTTCTCAAACCGTCTACAGCAGTGATTTTCGATGGCGGAACAGTGATTCGCCCTTCTTTTTCGAAGGAGATGCAATTCGAGGCGGAAATGGTTCTCGCTATAGGACGGGGAGGATCGAAGATCCCCGAGGAATCCGCCCGGGATCACGTAGCGGGCTATGGCGTCGGGATCGATATGACACTCCGTGACGTGCAGGCGGAAGCGAAGAAAGCAGGGCTTCCCTGGGCAGTCGCCAAGGGGTTCGATACCTCCGGTCCGTTATCGACGTTCGTTCTGAGTGAGGAGGTTGCGAACCCAAACCAGCTTTCCCTCACCCTTTCGGTCAACGGAGAGATCCGGCAGAACGCCAACACATGTTCGATGATCTTCCCCACTGAACAAATTGTTTCGTTTGTTTCCTCGATCTTCACTCTCGAAGAAGGTGATCTCATCTTCACCGGTACCCCGGAAGGAGTCGGCACCGCGCACCCTGGGGATCTCCTGACGGCATCTCTCGAGTCCGTCGGTTCTGTCACTGTCAAGGTGGCCGGCTGATGCGAAACCGGGGGTCAATCAGGGGCATCGTTGCAGCGGCAACAGGAATCGTTCTTCTCTCCTCTCTCTTCCATCTGCTCACCGCAACACAGTCCGTTCAGCCCGAACCGGAGTCCTCTGAGATCGCAGAATCAGTCCCCGAAACAACCGACTTCGACGACTACATCTGGCCAACTGATGCCGGCCCGGTGATTACCTCCACCTTCGCCGAATATCGCCGCGCGCACTTTCACGGAGGGATCGATATCAGTACCGGGAACGACACCGGGTTTCTGGTTTATGCTTCCCGGGACGGCTATGTGTCGCGCATTATTGTGAGTCCAGACGGCTATGGAAAAATGCTGTATGTTCGTCATCCGGACCGGTTCTCGACCACTTATGCGCATCTCAGAAATTTTGCTCCTGAACTTGACGAGCGGGTTCGCCTCGAGCAGGAAAAGACCGGAGCCTACCCGGTGTCGATCCACTGCGGACCGGGCGAATTTCCGGTCCGGAAGGGAGATGTCATCGCGTTCACTGGGGAAACAGGCGTCGGTTCACCGCACCTCCATTTCGAAATCAGAGACCCGCAGAATGACTTTGTCAATCCGCTGCAGTGCACCGGGTTCCCGAATATCGATTCTGTCCCTCCCACCGTTCGGCGGCTCGCCGTGCGTCCGATCGGCGATCAGTCCCAGGTTGACGGATCCTGGAAGACACGGACGTACAGTGTCCGTCGGTCCGGCAACAATACCTATGCCGTTGGGGAACCGATCCGGATCACGGGCTCGGCAGGATTTGCGATCGACGCCAGAGACAAGTCGGAACAGACATATTACCGGCAGGGTGTCCATTCTCTTACCCTTCTCATGGATGATCAGCCGTTTTATTCGGTGCATCTGAACAGCGCTCCCTCATCCAATTCGCATCAGAGCGGATTGTATTATGACTGGGAACTGGCAGATGCAGGGCTCGGACGGTTTCAGCGATTATTTACCGCTCCATATCCAAACAGCCTTCAGTTCTACACCCCACGGAGAGACTCATCGGGAGTCATCAGCCTCGCACAGTTCCCCGCGGGTGAGCACCGCTTCGTCATCCAGGTGGTCGACCGGGGAGGAAACAGATGTGAGGTAACCGGAATGTTCATTATCCACGATTTCCCCGTCATCACGGCTGAGCGTGTGGACCAGTCCCTGAATATTTCGTTTGCACATGAAAACGGAATGAAATCTGCTCATATATCAACACGCAGCGGGTCCACCGGAAAATGGAGCACCAGTGTGAAGCCTGTTGCCGAATTCAGGAACCCGCTGGTTATTTCAACCGACGGCCTTGACATGGTGAAAGTTGTAACAGAAGATGAGTGGGGAGGAAAATCCCTTCCCCACCTTTATGATGTCGGGACCTCCGGGAAAGCAGCCGGAGCGATGACGGTAGAGCATCAGGTCCTCGACGGATTTGTGCGGATCGATATTCGGACGGGCGGGGCTACCGGCCTGGTCCCTCAGCTGAAAGTGTATGAGGGAACGATGGACCGCGTGATATCCGTCAAACCTGTCGACACTGACCGGTTCGCAGGCACCTTCGTGCCGAACGACACCATCGGGGGAATACGACGAGCAGTTGCCACAATCGGAAAAGGGAAAACGGTAGTCACAGCGTTTGATGAATTCGAGTTGTATCCGATGATCCCGGGTCGTGCCGGGACCTATTTTGCCGACGAAGGGAACCTGATTCTCTCGTATGACTCCTCTTCCGTTCTCTCCCCTCTCTTTCTCGAAGTCGTTCGGGGAGATTTCCGGGGAGAGCGGACCTGGCTGCTTGAACCTGTGAATACGGTGCTGAACAAGGGAATTGTCGTCAGCATGCGGGCGGACAGCATCGGGGGAAACGCAGGCCTGATGGTGCATACAAGGACAGGCTGGAAACTCCTGGCCCGTCAATCCTCTCTGCGGAACAGTTACCTGACCGGGAGGATCAGGCAGATGCTCGGAGAAATCGGAATCATCCGTGACGATGTGCCGCCGATCCTCACGGGACTCCGGATCCGCCAGCGACGCCAGGCGTTTCCCGAAATTTCCTTCCGCTTCGACGATGGATTCTCCGGAATTGAATACGAAGAGCTAAAAATGTACATTGACGACACGTTGGTCATTCCGGAGATCGATGGAGAACATAATCGGGCGGTTTATCACCCTTCAAAACCCCTCGGCAATGGAACCCACCACCTCACAATTCGCGCCATGGACCGCCTCGGCAACAGCAAGGAACTCCGGAAGCAGTTTACTGTCCGCTGACCGACCTGGAGGAACCTTCTGCCGGACTGGTCAGAGCAAAAGGCTGGGTTACCTCAGTCCGCCCCTGTATTCGTCACAACAATATCGGCTAACCTGACCCACATGCAGCTCGAGAAAGTCTACGATCCGCAGCAGTCGGAAAAGAAGTGGTATCCATTCTGGGAATCGAACGGATTCTTCACCGCGAGCGTCAACCCTGACAGGGATCCTTACACGATCGTCATCCCTCCTCCCAATGTCACCGGTGTCCTCCACATGGGGCACATATTGAACAATACCCTGCAGGATACCTTCATCCGCTACGCACGTATGATGGGTCGTGAAGCATGCTGGATTCCAGGCATGGACCATGCCGGCATTGCAACCCAGAATGTGGTGGAAAAGGCCCTGCGACAGGAGGGAAAGACCCGTCACGATCTCGGCCGTGATGAATTTGTCAAGGAGGTCTGGAAGTGGAAGGAGAAATACGGAGGTGTGATCACAACCCAGCTGCGGGAGCTCGGCGTTTCCTGTGACTGGTCACGCGAGCGTTTCACCATGGACGAGACTCTTTCGGCCGCGGTGCGAGAAGCCTTTGTCCGCCTGTATGAAGACGGACTGATCTACAAGGGCAAATATGTCATCAACTGGTGCCCGAAGGATCATACTGCCATCAGCGATGATGAGGTAGAGTACGAGGAAGTGAACGGAAAACTCTACTTCATCCATTATCCTGTCAAGGATCATAAAGAGAACGGCCTCCCCCCATTTATCACCGTTGCGACCACCAGGCCTGAGACCATGCTCGGTGATGTGGCGGTGGCGGTGAATCCCTCCGATGAGCGATACTCATCACTTGTCGGCGCAACGGTCGTACTTCCGCTAACCCGGCGTGAGATTCCTGTGGTTGCCGATGATTTTGTCGACCCGTCGTTCGGAACAGGCATTGTCAAGGTAACTCCTGCCCATGATCCGAACGACTACTGGATCGGAAAACGGCATGATCTTCCGATGATATCGGTGCTCGACCAGTCTGCCCATCTGACGGATGAGGTGCCGGAAGAATTCCGAGGCCTCGAGCGATTCGAAGCGCGCAAGCAGATTCTGGATGCCCTTGCACAGGGAAAGCACCTGGGCGAAATCAGGGATCATGTCCATAACGTCGGCCATTGCTACCGTTGCAGTACGGTGATCGAGCCGTACCTGTCCGATCAGTGGTTCGTCAGGATGAAACCTCTTGCCGGACCGGCCCTTGAGGCAGTCATGAACGGAACGATCCGTTTCCATCCGGACCGCTGGACAAAGGTTTACGAACACTGGATGACCAGCATCCGTGACTGGTGCATCTCCCGCCAGCTCTGGTGGGGACACAGAATTCCGGTATGGTACTGTGTCGGCGACGAAATATGTCTGCCTGAATGCCGGGAACCGATCGTCAGCCGGGATGTGCCTGCCGCCTGTCCTGCCTGTGGCAGTGAAAACCTCCGGCAGGATGAGGATGTCCTGGATACCTGGTTTTCCTCCTGGCTCTGGCCGTTCTCCGTCCACCACTGGCCCAATGAAGCAAAGACAGGAACTGACCAGGATCTCCGCTACTTCTACCCCACCAGCACACTCGTGACCGGCCCGGATATTATTTTCTTCTGGGTTGCCCGAATGGTGATGTCGGGGCTCAAGTTCGGCCCGTCATTTTCCGGAAAAGACGGCGTTGCAGACAATGTCCCGTTCCGGGATGTCTATTTTACCAGCATCATCCGTGACGATGAGGGACGGAAGATGTCCAAGTCCCTGGGCAACTCGCCGGAGCCGCTCGACCTGATCCGGGAGTACGGGGCAGATGCTGTCCGGTTCACGATCCTTTTCCTCTCCCCTCTCGGACAGGATGTTCATTACGCAAAAGAAAAGAACGAGATCGGAAGAAACTTTGCGAACAAAATCTGGAACGCCGGACGCTTCCTTGCCATGAACAAGGAACAAACCGGCGAAGCGGGCGATCCAACGGATCACCTGGATCTGGCCGACCGGTGGATCCTCTCCAGGTTTCACTCGACGCTGAGAGAAGTGCGCACAGGACTGGACCAGTTCGACGTCAACAGGATCGCCCGGATTATTTATGATTTCCTCTGGCATGACTTCTGCGATTGGTATGTCGAGATGGTAAAATCCCGCCTGTACGGTGACGATCCTGTTGAGGTGAAGCAGGCGGTCATCAGGCGTTCTCTCGATGTTTTCGACGGCGCGCTCCGACTTCTTCACCCGCTGATGCCATTCGTCACCGAAGAGCTCTGGCAGAATATCAGGGTCCGGAAGAAGGGTGAGAGCATCATGGTGACACAGCAGGTGATGCCGGATCCCTCCCTGATCGACCGTGAAGTTGAAACAGAAATGGCGTTCGTTCAAAAAGTGATCGATGCGATACGGAACATCCGGGGCGAACTGTCGATCCCTCCCGGCACCTGGGTGGAGATCATCCTCAAAGAGAATGGCTCGGCCACCGGAGAGAGCCTCCGGAAGTACAGCGGTTATCTTGAGCGGCTTGCCCGCGTTCGGGAGTTGCGATTTACAACAGACCGGAACCGGCCGCCACAGAGCGCCAGCGCCATCGTTGATGGCGAGGAGATCTTCGTCCCGCTGGAGGGTGTCATCGATCTCGCGGTTGAAAGGGGCAGGATCGGGAAAGAGATCGTCCGTCTCCAGGGACTCCGGGCCGGTATCGAAAAGAAACTGGCAAATGAACGATTCCTGGAGAAAGCCCCGCATGATGTTGTGGAAAAGGAGCGGACAAAACTTGCTTCGCTGACCGCAACGCTGGAGAAACTGGACATCAACCTCCGGGCGCTGTCAAATCCGGGATCTTGACTCTCCCGCTTCCTGCTGATACATTGCAGCACCGCCACCATCACTGACAAAGGACACCATCGTGAACCTTCAATTGCTCTCCCTTTTTGTCGCAATCCTTTCCATTCCTGTCGTCGCCCGGGCCGGTGAGCCGGACACAACCGCCGTTGACCTGATTATGGAGGAGGGGATGGAACGGTCCCAGGTGATGGATATCCTGAGCTGGATGACCGATGTCCACGGTCCGCGCCTGACCGGATCCCCCGGATACAAAGAGGCAGCCGGGTGGGCAGTCGACAAACTGACGGAGATGGGACTGTCGAACAGTCACCTGGAAGGATGGGGACCGTTCGGCCGGGGGTGGCAGCTCGAACGACACACGGCCCATGTCATTACTCCGCAGCCGTTTCCTTTGGTCTCACTCCCGAAGGCGTGGTCACCCGGAACAGACGGGAAGATTGAAGGAGATGTCATCCTTGTCGATGTCCCGAATGACAGTGTCCTCCAGACATTCAAGGGCCGGCTTGGCGGGAAGTTCGTGATGCTGGATCCCGAACGCGCTGTCTCGCCTCATTTCAGCGGGGATGCCGCACGGAGGTCAGAGGAAGAGCTCCTGAGGCTTGCCAATGCCCAGCCGCCGGAAGACCGTCAATGGAGACGGAGAGAACGGACGGAGGAACAGCAGCAGAAGCGGCTCGCCGACTACCGCCGCCTTTTGATGGCGGAGGAAGAGGGTGCGCTTGCGCTTCTGGATGTCAGCAGAGGAGACCGCGGCAATATTTTTCTCCAGCAGGCAGGTGTTCCGTCACACCCGGACACACCCCGGTCAGCCAGAACCCGCGCCTGGCAGGAAGATGCGCCGGACATCCTTCCCCAGGTTTCCCTCACAGCTGAACACTACAACAGAATCGTGCGAATGCTCGAAAAAGGACAGCGTGTGCGGATGGAGATGGAGACGGAAGTCCGGTTCTTCGAGGTCGATTCCGGATACAACATCATCGCCGAACTTCCGGGCAGCGATCTTGCGGACCAGGTTGTCATGATCGGAGCCCATTTCGATTCGTGGCATGGCGCCACGGGGGCGACTGACAACGGGGCGGGGTCTGCCATTTGTATGGAAGCAATGCGGATCCTGAAAGCGACCGGGCTTCAGCCAAGGAGGACCATCCGGATTGGACTCTGGGGAGGAGAAGAACAGGGCCTGCTTGGGTCGGAAGCATACGTCAAACGGCACTTCGGCGAACAAACCGGGCCGGATTCCAATAAGGTGACGAAATACAAGATCGAAGCGGAACGTCTCTCGGCGTATTACAATCTTGACAACGGCGCGGGGAAGATCCGGGGGGTCTACATGCAGGGGAACGAAGCGGTTCGCCCGTACTTCCGTGAATGGCTGAAACCATTCGAGAGCCTTGGCGCCTCTACTCTCTCCATCGCCAATACCGGCTCAACCGATCATGTCGCATTCGACGAGCTGGGCCTCCCCGGGTTTCAGTTTATCCAGGATGGGCTGGAATACTTCTCGACCACCCACCACTCCACCATGGACTTCTATGACAGGGTTGTTGAGGATGATCTGAAGCAGGCAGCCACTATTCTGGCCCGGTTCGCCTATGAGACCGCGATGATGGATGAGCGCCTCCCGCGCAAACCGATGAAGAACGTGATGCTGGAATGGGCACCCGAGGTATTTTCAAAGTAGTTCGATCTTTGTCCCGGCCGTTGTTCCAATCCCCTAACAACGTGGAGGTATGTGATGATTTTTCGCCTAAGCCATATCGCAACAGTTTGCTGCGCCGCACTTCTCTTTTCGCTCCAGCCGATGGAGGCAATGGAGAAGAAGATCATTTCAGGAAGCGGCCAGTCGGTCAGACTCTCAACTGTCTACAGCGTCTACCCAGGAGACAGCCCGGACCACGAGGTGAGGTACACAATCAGACACGACTTGCACACAAGCGGGAACCCTGATTGGAATAATGCACAGTCGATTCTGTACGGCCTGCTCGACCAGATGGGGACCAACGGAACGCATACCGGCTACCAGATATACACGCATTCCGACGGCGACCAGAGTTTCACAAAGCATTCCGGCAAACAGAGCCTTCAACCTGCCGGCGGCGGGAAGATGGAAGTCCATTTCGAAGGTACATTCGAATGGACTGGCGGTACCGGGAAGTTCGAGTATATGAGGGGATCCGGAACCTACAAGGGAAAAATCGATGTCAACGGAACGGCCACCTATAACTATGAAGGGATCGCCAACTACTGATTTCGTCGCGGAGTTGCACGGACAGACCGGAAGTAGAGGAACGGTCTCTCAGGACCTGAGTCACTGATGCCGTACAGTGAACACCTTGCAGGAAGGGTACGCTCGGCGCTGAAGGGCAAACGGGGGATCACCGAAAAGAAGATGTTCGGCGGCCTCTCCTTCCTTCACCATGGAAACATGTGTGTCGGCATTATCGGGGATGACCTGATGGTTCGGGTCGGCCCTGCCGCATACAAGGATGCTCTGTCGAAGACCGGTGTGCGTCCGATGGATTTCACGGGACGGCCTTTGAACGGCTATGTGTACGTTTCTCCGGCTGCGAGGAGAACCGGAAAAGCTCTCGGGCAATGGGTTGCGCGCGGACTGGCATTTACTTCGACCCTGAGGAAGAAAGGATGAAGCTCAGGATTCCTGCGTTGCTCCTCATTCTGGCATCCTGCCTCTTTGCTGCCGCCTCCGGTCAGGTCGTCGTGCAATACGAAGAACCGGCCGGCGAACCGATCGTTCTGACCGAATCGATATCGATACCGGCCGAACCGCCCGGCTACACCCTGGTTCTGCCTGATTTGAACAAACCGGTGAATGGACTGATCGTCTTTTTCCACGCGGACCGCGATACGGCAGGAAAAATGTTCCGGCTCTCCCTGCCCTATGGAATTGCCGTTCTGTTTGTGACGACCGGGAACCGCCTCGAGTTCTTTTTTGACGAGGATCGTCTTCTTCAGATCGAATCGTACATTGCTTCTGTTGTGGACCGGAACCGGATTCCGAGAGATCATTTGCTGTTCGCCGGGATGTCCCTCGCCGGAACGCGCGCCGCAAAGTTCACGCGTTTCGCTTCCAGTTCCGTTTCAAGGCATCAGCTGGTCCCCCGCGCTCTCGTCCTGTGCGATGCCCCGCTTGATTTTGTCCGGTTCTGGAACGAAATGAACAAGGCAAAACAGGTCGGTGCGACCCCTGTCACGGCGAATGAAGCCGCATGGGTTACCGGATACCTGGAGAAAAACCTCGGCGGCACGCCGACCGAAGTACCCGGCAGGTATGAAGCGTATTCGCCGTATTTCCATGGACCGCCCGCCGGGGATGGACTCGAGGATTTCTGCGATATCGACATCCGGGCCTATGCCGAACCTGATGTTCTCTGGTGGATGAGCACCAGAAAGAAGGACTACTACGCAATGAACGCGATCGATATGGCCGGACTTATCAACGATCTGTCCATCCTGAATTGCGAAAGAGCAGAGCTCATTGTCACAACCGACAAAGGGTACCTCCCCGACGGAACCCGCCACCCCCATTCATGGAGCATTGTGGATGAATCGGAACTGGTGGACTGGTTTGCTGCTCTTCCTGTTGTCCGGTGACCAATGGTTCCTTTGTTTCTGCTTCTCGGATCGACGGTATTGTTCCGGCTCGCCGGGTTCTTCGGAGTCGGAAGATATCGTGACTTCACCGGGTGTCTTGCGGCTGGTCTCGCGGTCATGTTCCTGTTTACCGGCATTGCACATTTTACGGCTCTGCAGGAAGATTACCTTCGGATGATTCCGTTTGAATTCTTCAGGTCCGTGACCACAGTGTATATTACCGGAAGTTTTGAAATGGCAGGGGCGATCGGACTCGTGTTCCGGAAGACACGTTTCATCGCCGGGATCCTTCTGATCCTGTTCCTCGTGGCGGTGCTCCCGGCAAACATCCGTGCATCGTTCACTCAGATTTCCTTTAATGACAATCCGCCCACAGACCTTTGGTTGCGCATCGCGATCCAGTTGATATTCATTACCGCTCTGATTCTGGCAATCAGGCGCCCCGCGGGATCATCGGCTGATGGAACGAAGGAGGAACCATGCTGAAACAGTACCTGACCTTCCGGAAGATGCTCTCCCCCACTCTGCTCAGAGTCATGTTCTGGCCGGCCTCTGCCGCGTGCATTTATTTCAGTATCGCCCTGATCCGGGATGGATACGCGATCGGCTGGGTCCCGCTCATCATCGGGACGATCTTCGTTCGCGTTCTGTTCGAGGGGATGATCCTGTTTTTTTCAATCCACGAACATTTGAGCGACTTCCATACAGCGCTGGCCGACGGGCAACGATCCGTGAAAGGAGCAGGATCCTGAGTCGTCAACAGAAGCTGATCCGCACATCTCTGGGCTGCCTTCTCCTCATGATCCTTCCCGGAGGATTCTCCAGGGGCCAGGAATCCCGTCTGATTCAGTTTGAACTCGAAGATCAGTTCGGCCGTCTCTACACCGAACAGAACTGGAACGACAGTATCCTGGTGATCATTGGGGCCGACCGCGGCGGGTCGGAATTCACCGGCCGATGGGGGAAAGCTCTGCTCGATTCGATCGGCACATCGGTCGCCGGAACACCTGTCAGCTACGTCGGCCTTTCCGATCTGGACGCCGTTCCGTTTTTCATGACCGGTCTGGTCCGGAGCAAATTCCCCGACGATCCGGATGAATGGGTGCTGATGGATTGGGACGGCGAATTCCCGGACGCATACCACTTCACGGAAGGAGCAACGAACATTCTTGTCTTCAATTTGAAACGGGAGCTGATTCACCGAACAGCCGGCAGGGAGATTGAGAGCGGTACTCTGGACAGGCTGATCCAATCGATTCGCTCGGCAGCGGGGCAGAAACCGGAGTCGCCGACCGATGGATGAACTGTACCATGAAAAATCGGACGGATACTACCGGGCCGAACGTAATGAAATTGTCTCACTGATCCCTGCCGGAATCGAGCGGATGCTGGATGTCGGATGTGCTGCAGGGGACACCGCCGCGGAGGCAAAACGAACACGCGGTGTCCGCCATGTTGTCGGGATTGAGTATGTTCCGGCGGTGGCAGAGAAAGCGCGTTCCCGGATCGACGAGGTGATCACCGGCGACATCGAAGGACTCAACCTGAATTTCCGCGAGTCATCGTTTGACTGCATCCTGTGCGCTGATGTCATCGAACACACGAAGGACCCCTGGGCGGTCCTTCGGAAGCTGAGGGCTTTCCTGAGGGAGGACGGAATCTTGATCGCCAGCATTCCGAACTTCCGGCACCTGCATCCGATCCTGAAGATCATCTTCGACCGGTTCGAGTATATGGAATCGGGAATCCTGGATAAGACCCACCTCAGGATCTTCACACCTCACACAATGCGAACGATGTTCGAAGGATGTGGGTTCCGGATCCTGAAGGTGCAACGGACATACAGTTCCCGCTGGATGTTCCGTCTGGCACGCTACGCAACCCTCGGACTTCTTGCACCTTTCACCGTGTACCAGTACATCTTTGTACTCACCAGAGATGAGAGCAAGTCATGACTCGCACGACAATTCTGATACTCCTGTTCGTCCTGTGTTCCGTTTCCGTGCGTTCACAGGAATTCGGTCCGCTGACCTTCGCCTGCCCACCATGTGGCTGCGAAGGAGACACGCTCCGGGAACCGCATGAGGGAGCATGTCCGCACTGCGGAATGCCGCTGGTCGGGAAATCTCCCTTGCAGAACGTGGTGTTCCTGATCTACGATGGAATGCAACTGGCAGATTTTTCAGGAATCTTCAGCGTCTTCGAAGGGTCCAGGAGCTTCAATCTGGCGACGGTCGGGAAGAGTTCCGCCCCGGTGCACACATATATCGGTGAAGTGGCAATCACGCCCGGTTACTCCTTTGCCACCTGTCCGAAGGCGGATATCCTGATCATCCCCGGGGGCGGGGTTGGTCCTCAGCTCCGGGATCCTGAAGTCATGGAGTGGGTTGTTGATCAGGCGAACAATGCTTCGCTGGTTGTTTCGGTTTGTACCGGCGCGTTCATCCTTGCAAAGACAGGTTTGATCGATGGCCTTAAGACAACAATTCTCGATGATGACCGGGCCCAGCTTGAGCGGGCGGCTCCGGATGTAACCGTCGTTCCCTCTGTGAGATTTGTTGATAACGGCAAATTCCTGAGTGCGGCAGGACCCCTCTCCGGCATCGATACCGGATTGCATATGCTCACGCGGATCTTCGGGAATGCGGAACGTGCGGAAGAAGTGGCGCGGTATCTCGACTATCCGATCCGGGAATAGGCGGACATGTGGTGCTGCTGAAACCGCTGGTCTTTCAAGCCGGGCGCAGTTCTTTCTCATGGAACTTACGGAATTCCTCAGCGATCAGATCTCTTGCCGACCGGAAGGCATCCATGATCTCCGTCTCGTTCCCGACGGCGTGAGTCGGATCTTCGAATCCCATATGGAGCCGCCGGCCGACATTGCCGGAAAACGCCGGGCATGTTTCGCGTGCCTCGTCACACACGGTAATGACATAGTCGAACGTCTGTGCCAGAAACAGGTCGGTTGACTTCGGCGTCTGTGCCCCGATATCGATCCCCCGCTCCTTCATAACGGCAATGGCCCGGGGATTGACACTGGCCGCCGGTTCCGTCCCGGCGGAATACACTGCGACATCCCCCCCGAACGACCGCAGCCACCCTTCCGCCATCTGCGACCGGCAGGAATTCCCTGTGCAGATAATCAGTACCCGTTTCACAGGATCTTCTCCATGCAGACTGCATGTGAGGGACACGCATCCGTGAACTCCACCGATCGGGTCACCGGACCGTCCAGGGTACTCCGGTCAATCGTACGGAACCCTTTCCGCGCAAAATATTGTTCTGCTGTATTGGTCAGCAGAACGAGTTTCTTTACACCGGTTGCCCTGGCAGAACGGAGAAGCGTGTCCACGAGTTTCGATCCGATTCGTTTCCCCTGCTTCGATCGATCCACCACGGCCGACCGGAGAAGGCCTGTTTCTTCGTACCGTTCAAGGCCGATCGCGCCGATCACCGAACCGTCTTCCTCCGCAACGAAGAAGTCCCGGAGGTGCTCCTTTACCCCCAGAACCGGCAGTTCATTCCGGGTAAGCAAATGGCAAACCACATCCAGATCGTGATCAAGGGCGGGCCGGACCGTCACCATCACAAGCCTTCCCCTCTCACCCCGGTTACTGTGACGCTGTATACCGAAAACGGAAGGGTGCCCGGATCTGATGTTCGTTTTTCCGTGAGCACACGGACATCCCCGAATCCCGCTTTCTGAATCGTCTCGAGATACGCTGCCTTGTCCATCGCTCCCGCCACACATCCTGACCAGAGAAACGGATCTTCCCTGTAGAGATCCGGAATTGTCCCATCAGTAACGATATCGGAGATGACGAATGCACCTCCTTCGCGGAGGACCCGATGAATCTCACGGAACGCTTTCTCCTTGTCCGGGACAAGATTGATAACGCAGTTGCTGATGACACGGTCCACCGATCGGGCCGGAAGAGGAATATTTTCGATCTCCCCTTTCAGAAACACCGTATTCCAGAGACCGAGTTTCTTACGGTTCGTTTCTGCACGTTCCAGCATTTCATCCGTCATGTCGAGTCCGATTACACGACCTGTGGATCCCACCTGTTTGGCTGAAAGAAATACGTCGATCCCTCCTCCGGCACCGAGGTCGAGAACGGTCATCCCTTCTTCGATTCCTGAAAAGCGAACAGGGTCACCGCAGCCGAGTCCCTGATTCGTGGTTTCAACAACATCCTGATCATGGCCCTCATAGGCCGGCCGGCCGGGGGTCTCGAGCTCAGCCACATCATCCTGGCCACAACATGTCGGCCCGCAACATGAGCCTTCGGTTTTCGCGATTGATCCGTATCGTTCCCGGATTTCGGTTTTCATCCTGTCAGCCTCCATTGTTTGATCCTTTCATCTGATTGATCCGGACGACAACCGGGACCTGCCCCGGAATGACGTCAGTGAATGTCGCACAACAGCCTTCCTGCATGTTCCTGAGAAACCGTCCGCGGTCCTTCCTGGCTATGCTGTTCGCATCAAGCAGACCGGCAACGCAGGAGAGCACCGACCGCTGCTCCGTGGAAAGAGTCTTCGGAATCGAATAGAGCATCCAGAGTCCCTTCTTCCTTGTGGAAACCAGTCCGCTCCGGCGAAGATATGCCAGGTGGCGGGAGATCTTGGTCTGAGGTCCCCCGATCACGTCCTCAATGTCGCACACGCAGAGCTCGCCTGACTGGATCAGGAGGTGGAGTATCCTGAGCCGTGTCTCGTCCGAAAGCGCTTTGAGAAGTGTTGTGATTGTTTTCATTATATTCGCTTAAACGAATATAGTTTGAAAAGGTTACAAAAGCAACAGGGCTCCCCTTCGTTTTCTTCTGGCTTGTCAGCAGATTGCGAAGCGTGCAAATGTTCGTATCTTAGGCCACTCTGACTGATTTCAGCCTTATGACCTTTGTTAAACTGACACCGGCAATCATCACGGAACTCCGCGGCTCCCTCGGCCCGGAGGCAGTCGTCACTGATGAGGAGACCCTCAGGATCTGCGGGAGAGACGAGACGGAGGATCTCTCATTCCCCCCCGAAGCGGTGATCCGGCCGACGACAGCGGATCAGATTTCATCGGTTTTCCGGATCGCTACCAGACACCGGATCCCTGTTACCCCGCGCGGGGGCGGCACCGGGCTGTCAGGCGGAGCTCTCGCAGTCCATGGCGGGATCTGTCTTTCCCTCGACAAAATGAACCGGATCCTGGAGATCGACGAGAAGAACTTCCAGGCAGTCGTGGAGCCCGGGGTGATCACACAGTTGTTCCAGGAAGAGGTCGAAAAACGCGGACTCTTCTATCCTCCCGACCCTGCGTCGCGCGGAAGCTGTCACCTCGGAGGTAACCTTGCCGAATGTGCGGGTGGTCCGAGAGCAGTGAAGTATGGAGTGACGAAAGATTATGTCCTCGGTCTGGAGGCGGTGCTTCCATCGGGTGAGATCATCAGAACCGGGGGACGGGTGCTCAAGAACGTCAGCGGTTACAATCTTACACAACTGTTGATTGGCAGCGAAGGAACACTCGCCGTTATCACGAAAATCATCTTCCGTCTCATTCCGTTCCCCCGGAAGCGGAAAGTCCTGCTCGTTGCCTTCAACACGATTGAAGATGCTGCATCCTGTGTTGCCGCGATATTTCAGCGCGGCGTCACACCCTCCGCATTGGAATTCATGGAACGATCAGCAGTGCGTGCCGCCGAGGAGCGACTCGGAAAGAAATTCCCGAACGGCGATGCCGAAGCACAACTGCTTATCGAGGTGGACGGAAACGCAGACGAGGTTCTGGATACGGATATTGCAATCATCGCTGAAGCGATTGAGGAACACGACCCGGCAGACGTACTCCTTGCGGAAGATGCCCCGAAAGTAGCGGACGTCTGGGCGTTGCGACGCTCCATGGGAGAAGCGGTAAAGAGTTATTCGGCGTACAAGGAAGAAGACACGGTCGTCCCGCGGGCACAGCTTCCGCAACTTGTTACCGGAGTGAAACAAATCTGTGCAAAGTACGGGGTCACGTCGATCTGTTACGGCCACGCGGGGGACGGGAATATCCACGTGAACATCCTGAAGGAGGGTGTCGACGATGCCACCTGGGAAAAGAACCTGGACTTTGCAATCCGTGAAATCTTCGAACTGACTGTCTCGCTCGGCGGGACGATCTCCGGCGAGCACGGGATCGGTTATTCCCAGCGGTCGTATCTGCCGATCGCCCTTTCTTCGGCGGAACTAGGGATCATGAAGGAAGTGAAGAAGGCATTCGACCCGAACGGTATCCTGAATCCGGGAAAGATTTTCGTCGACTGAGAACATCTTCGCCTCCCGGCTTCCTTTATGGTTCAGGGAAATGAAAACCGTGCCGGAAACGGTGTATCCAGCTGCGCTTCGATCGCTGCGCGCACCGACTCGTCGATCCCGACTGGCTCACCTCTGAATACCGTCGTCAGCACCAGGGTTCTGTGGATTTCCTTCGGGGCTATCTCGAAGAGATTCTGATTGAGGATAAGGTGGTTTGAAGGTCAGCGGAATGACGACAAAAGACCGCCTAAAATACCGGTATCGGAATAATGAAGCAACTCCCAACCACGCGACGACTATACCCCGGTCGCCGCCACTATGAAACATCCAATCCTTATTGGGATTACTTGAGAAACACCATCTTCCTGAAAGAGTCCCTGTTTTTCCCCTGTGACCGGCATCAGAATCACGGTCGATTCCATGGCGAACCTGCTCATGACCCGGGCCATCTCCATGGCGACGACTGTCCCGCTGCAATCATCATTGGCGCCGTTGGCACTGCCGACCGCGTCGCAATTATCCTGGTTTCTGCCGTCGATATGTCCCATCACGATGAAGTGCCGCTCCGGCCACTCAGCTCCAGGTAGTGTCGCCAGGATATTCCGATGTTCACCGGTCAGACCGCAAACCGTCGCCTCAAAGGTAAAATACGATGGCTGGAGTTCAACGACAGCCGGGTCGCTCGCATAGTTCTGAAACTGTCCAAACACAAACCTTCGCGCAGCGCCGATCCCCTCTGCATCTGACACAGTGTCTGAATTGGTGTGACGGGTCTCGAACCCGACCAGCCGTGTCAGATTGGAAAAAAGGGTATCCGCCGAGACCTGGCTCATCATCTCCTGTATCGAAGGATCGATCGGGAGACCAGGAACCGGTTGAGAGTAGGAGATCGGGACCAGACACATGATGAAAACAGCGAGGAGAAGGTGACGTGTGCGAATCATGGAACACTCCTTTCACAAGAGTGGATGATTGCGGAGCAGGGTATAATGAAGAACAAAAAAAGCAGCGGGCGAGAGTCAGCCTGCATGGCGGTTACGACAGACTGCCCATCCTTAGAATCCCGGACAAGCGATCAGCAATGCTGATCAACGACGGAATCAACCGTTTACAATCGTCCCGCCCAGTTCTCGATGATCCTCTTTGAAACGTGGACATTGTCCCCGTCAACCCGGCTCGGGATCGGGTCAGGATAGTAAGGACCACAGCAGGCATAGGCTTCCATCGTCATGATGTCCCAGTGAGAAGGGCACCTGGAACAATGGATCTGATTGTCGCGGATTTCGAACTCTGTCGACCCGCAGTGTTCACTCGAGCTGATCGAGGTCACAAGCCGGCCGTCGGGGGCGACGTAGGCCATGACCGTCCGTGGTGTCTTCCCGCCATTATACTCGAAGCTGATAAGACGGTATCGCTTGAGATCCTCCAGTGAGAAGATAAGGTCATCAGCCGTTTCCCGGACAGGGACCGGAGTCATCTGTACCGTCTCCGGACCATACGCCTGCGGTTCAGCCACCACCGGCTGCTCAGCAATCACACTATGAGTTGACGGGATCAGGTATACCGCAAAGAACCCGAGACCGAACACGAGAAGAGCGGAGATGACGACAATTCCCATCTTTCGGGTGGCCGGCTTCCCTTTTCCCTCGCCTGTCGGCTGAGCGCCGGACGATACGACGGGACTTCCACAGGAGGGACAGTATTTCGGGGCGCCGCTCAGCGGATTCCCGCATGCGTTACATTGTGACATCATTGATTCCAGGTTGTTCGAAGTGTAGTAGGAAGATACTCAGCATGCGGGGAGGATTCAAGAGCAAGGAGGAAAATCCGAAGCACGAAGATCCAAAATCCGAAACAAATGCGAAATTCGAAACCGAAAAGACCAGAAACGCCAGGGCTGCCCGCCCTCTGGAAATCTCCAAGCGTTTGAGCTATTGGCATTTCGTTCTTCGCTTTGCTTTGTCCGCCCAAAAGACCAAATAGCACTGCTCGACCTTCATTCGGCCGGACGGGGATATTCGGATTTCGGACTTCCCAATGACTTTTGAATGCCGGATTCTCTATCGCCCTGCGGCAGTTGCCATCTCCCCCCTTCATCCGTATATTGCATTGTCATCAACAACCGGGCCCGACCTCTTCCTCCCCATGACGCTACGTATTCTGTTCATCGCTTCTCTCATTGCAGCCGGCTCAACCGCACAAAGCCAGAGCTTTCAGGACTTTCTGGATTCTGTCAACGAAGCGCCGGATTCTCTCCAGACGGCAATCGTTGACAGCTTCGTCACGGCACAGCCCGTTTCACCGGTTCTCGAATTCGACTCTCTGGCTCATTTCTATTACCGGGGAGCGGCAACCAGCGTCAGCGTCCCGGGCGATGCAAGCCTTTGGAATCCCGCATCGGTGCCAATGACACGCCTCGCAACTACAACCTTCTGGTACCGGACGGAGGTTTATGAGTCCGATGCGCGGCTTGATTATAAATACGTTCTGAACGGCAGTACGTGGATTCTGGATCCCCGCAATCCGAACACGGTCCAGGGCGGGTTCGGCCCGAACTCCGAGCTCCGGATGCCGGAATTCATTCATCCGCCTGAAATCGCCTACTATCCTTCAATTCCCCACGGATCTCTCCGAGACAGCACCTTCTTCAGTTCGAATCTGGGCAACTCAAGGACGATCAGAATCTACACACCACCGGGGTACGGGAGTCCGCTCGACAGCTTCCCGATGGTTCTGTTCCATGACGGCCTCGAGTACACATCACTCGCATCGGCGGCCAACGTGCTCGATTACTTGATCGATGAGGGAAGAATAGAACCGGTGATCGCCGTGTTCGTACCCCCTGTCAACCGGACCGATGAATACGCGGGCTCACTGCAGGATGAGTTCACCCTCTTCCTCGTCGATGAACTGATGCCGTGGCTGGAAACCCACTGGCGGATAAAGGCAGGACCTGAGAACCGTGCCACTCTGGGCGCCTCGAACGGAGGAAACATTGCTCTCTGGCTCGGCATGAACCACCCGGAGGTGTTCGGAAACGTTGCGGCTCATTCGAGCAACATCCAGAGCTCGATCTCTGACGGTTTCGCGAACGGTCCCCTCCTCGATCTGCGGCTGTATATGGACCTCGGCACGTACGACATTCCTCTGCTGATCACGCTGGTGAGAGATTTCATCCCGATCCTCGAATCACGCGGTTATGTCCACACGTACCAGGAACTGCATGACGGTCACAGCTGGGGGAACTGGAGGGGACATATCGACGACGCGCTTGAGATGTTTTTCCCCGGACCGGTCCTTTCGGCACCCGGCGAAGGGAGTGTACCGCGGCAATTCAGGCTCGACCAGAACTATCCGAATCCGTTCAATCCTTCGACGGAGATCCGGTTCGAGGTTCCTCCGGGGCGCGGCGAGGTCTCACTACTGATATTCGATCTGCTCGGAAGAAGTATCGCCACCCTCGTTGATGAGTCGCTCGATCCCGGAATCTATTCGCGCACCTGGCACGCAGACGGGGTCGCCAGCGGAGCATATTTCTACCGTCTCGTCGCAGGCGGATTCGGGGAGACCCGCAAGATGCTTCTGGTACGCTAGCCGGGCGACCGCGTGGGCCCGTTGCATATCACCCCGCTGATCGACCAGACGCTTCTCCGCGCTGAGGCAACCGTCGCGGCGATCGATCAGCTTTGCGCTTACTCTCTCAGGTATGGATTCGCTGCCGTCTGCGTGAATCCCTGCTACGTTTCCCGCTGCGCAGAAAGACTCGCAGGTTCTTCGCTCGCTCTTGCAACGGTGATCGGCTTTCCCCTGGGTGCCTGCACCAGCCCCACGAAGAAACTCGCCATCGAGCAGGCACTGGCCGACGGCGCGACGGAACTCGATATCGTCATGAACATCGGAATGCTGAAATCAGGCTACGTGAAAGAGGTGGGATCTGAGTTGCAGATGCTCTGTTCCGTTGCATCTGATGGTGGTGGCACAACAAAAATTATTGTGGAGACTCCGCTGCTGACCCTGGAAGAAACAATAATGGCATGTGAACTCGTGATCGGGGCATCAGCGGATTACGTCAAGACGTCAACCGGACTCGAGGGAAGGATTGCCACTCTCCCGGCTGTCCGACTTCTGAAGTCCGTGGTCGGATCGTCCATTGGAATAAAGGCCGCCGGAGGAATCAGGACCCTGGATGACGCACGCAGTTTCATAACAGCAGGAGCAACCCGCATCGGCACGAGTGCAGGGGTTTCGATTGCAGACGAGGAAGCCACAGCGACGTTTGCGGGTGTGTCATGAGCAAGGTTCGGAACGGATCGGTCCTGTGCGTAATCGGTTTCCTTGTGCTGAGCTGCGGATCGACGGAGACACAGACGGTACCCGCGGAGCAGGCACCCGAACAGAGTCCGATCGG
>JAOUDE010000110.1 GCA_029859455.1 Ignavibacteria bacterium
TTGCAGAAGATTCGACACTCACAGGCCGGTTCATGGATGTTTCCGGACTCTCGGCCGGGAGCACGTACTACTGGCGCGTCCGGTCATCGAGCAGCGCAGGGTTCGGGGCGTGGTCGGATGCCTGGAGTTTCACCACAGGTGACAACCCACCAGCTGCACCACAACTGGTCTCACCTCCGGACATGGCGGCGGGTATCCCGACCAGCACTTTGTTTGAGTGGAGCGACACCGCGGCGGGTGCAACGTGGGGTCTGCAGATCGCCACCGATCCGGATTTTCTGGATCCCGAAATAGACCTGTCCGGGCTCACGGCAACATCCGAAATGGTGGATGATCTCGCCGGTGAGGTCCTGCACCACTGGCGTGTGAATGCCGTAACGGCCGGTGGCACATCGGTCTGGTCCACCCCATGGAGCTTTACCACGACAATGGCTCCGCCCTCGGTGCCATCGCTTCTCTCTCCACCAGATGGGTTCATCAATCCATCCACCACCGTGTTGTTCCGATGGGTCGCGCCGGATGGTGCGACGTCATATCATTTTCAGCTTGCAACCGATGACCAGTTTACCGGTCTCACGGCCAATGACTCGACCCTGACAGGAACCACCCGGATCACCACCAATCTGACAGATGGGGAGGAATACTACTGGCGTGTCGCAGCACAGAACGATGGCGGAAAGAGTGCATGGTCCGATACATGGAGTGTCACTATTCTGCTGACCGGCATTGAAGAGGGGGAGGAGGTACTCCCCACCGAATTTTCTCTCGGACAGAATTATCCGAACCCATTCAACCCGACGACAGTCATCAGTTTTGATGTGCCGAGACAGTCGCACGTACTCGTGGAAGTGTTCGATATTCTGGGGAAACAGGTTGCTGTTCTCGCTTCCCGCGAGTATGAGCCCGGCCGCTACGATGTCAGCTTCGACGCGGGGAATCTCGGCGGAGGTGTCTATTTCTACCGGATGACAGGAGAGAGCTTTGTGGCGACGAAGAAGCTGTTGCTGGTGAAGTAAGACAGAAGTCAGAAGACAGAGGACAGAAGACAGAGGGTCAGTTGTCGGAGGCGTGTTGGGGCCGACACTCCGGATTCCTTTCCTCCTATCAGTAAGTCAGATTGCTTCGTCCCGACGAAGAACGTCGGAACTCGCAATGACCGAGTGCTTGTGCTCTCCGCCCCGGAGCCATGTCAAATGCCCGAAGTCCTTGTTGTCGACATGGAACCGACCCCTGGCATGTCATTGCGAGGGTCCCTTTCCTGGACCCGAAGCAATCTGATCGACCTCCACTATCATAGTTACAATCCGACCAAAGCAAATGATCAAGGTTACCTCTCTCGACGCGACAACCCTCCTTGTCACCGTCATCGGTACGAAGACGACAAGGCACACGGTCACGGTTGCCCCGGAGTATGCCGAGAAGCTGACCGGGGGCAATCACACGACCGCCGAACTCGTCCGGAAGTCGTTTGAGTTCCTGCTCGAGCGGGAGCCGAACACGAGCATCCTGACGGAGTTTGATCTGCCGGTCATCAGCCGTTATTTTCCCGAGTATGAGCAGGTGATCGCAGAGATGCTGTAACAAAAAAAAGCCCCGGTTTCGGCCGGGGCTTTTGTGTCTGGGGGCTGAACTACTTCATCAGCATGAGTTTTCGGACCTCGGTGAATTCACCGGCGGTCATTCGGTACACGTAGACCCCGCTCGGGACCGGAGTTCCTTCCACAGACATCCCGTTCCAGGTTACCGAATGGTATCCCTCCTTTTCTATCCCTGCAACCAGGGTGGTAACCCTCTGGCCAAGCAAATTGAAGATCGCGATCTCCACAAACACGGCCTTGCTCAGCCCATATGTGATAGTTGTGCTGGGATTGAATGGATTCGGGTAGTTCTGTTCCAACAGCATCTGTTGAGGGGTTCCTTCGCTGAGTACTTGCGATGCGGTTGACCCGAAGGCAGCTGTGGCACGCACTCCGTATCGCCACACATCGTTATCCACGTTCAGGTACTGTGTCGTGTCGCTGAAGTCGAACGTTTCACGGTCTCCGCCGAACGTGAGAATCGCTTTCCCGGCTGAGGCAGGATCTCTCACAACGAGAAGATCGAAGTCATACTTTATTTGCTCCGGCACGGTCGCGTCCCATGGAGTGTCGCTCATCAGGTCCCACGTTGCACCATCGGTACTGACCCACATATCGATCGGATTGGCAAGAAGTCCGAATCCGCCGAAGAGGACAAACTTGTCACCGATAACGGCGACGTGATGACCCGGGCGGGGGGACCACGCGGCGGAATCAGTGACCACCTCCCACGTCACACCATCGGATGACCTCCAGACATCGTTGAAGTAGGGAGGGTCGCAGAACGGGAGCGGCTCACAGGTGAAGCCGAACTCTCCACCGAACAGGTACATGGAATCATCTTTTACCTTGAGGATCGCTCCTGCCCGGGGAGCCCAGGCGGCACTGTCAGTGAGCTGTACCCAGTCGCGACCGTCTGCAGACTTCCAGACATCATTGAAGTAGGTTCGGGGCGATCCGCCGACGATCGATGAGTCATTGCTTTGAGATCCGGCCATCACATAGATCTCGTTGTTGAAGACGACAGCGCTGAGCCCTGCGCGTCCTTCCCATCCGGCGCCTCCCGTCACTTCGACCCAATCGATTCCGTTGTCAGAACGCCAGACATCGTTGAAGAAGTCGGTGCTGTCGATCACCGGGGAACAGTTGATGAAGGGCGGGGGACAGGCCGGGTTGAAAGAAACTCTGAAATTCTGTCCTCCCAGGAGGTACATGTGCCGCCCCTTCCTGAATGCCTGGAAATACGCACGGGCAGGCCAGTGCCCGGGTGTCTCTGTATCCAGAATCTTTGTCCAGGTCGCCCCGTAGTCATCGCTCCGCCAAACATCACCATGGATATCGGAGTCCCCCGGGAGAGGCGGAATTCCAGGCGGGCGGGGAGTTCTGCCTCCCATGAGATACAGGGATCCATCGAGTTCAACAACGCGAAGACCCGCCCGTCGTTCCCACATGGCATCCTGATTAACCAGCGTCCACTCCTTTGTGGAGGAAGCGCCCTGGTTGATTCCATCCTCCGCTCGCGCTGATGAGGCGGACCATTGGGCTGAAACAAAGAGCAAAACCGTCAGAATAAACGAATGAAGTAAGAGTGAAATATGCATGAATCCTCCGGGTGTTGTGGTTTTGGTTGTGTCGTGGTGTGAGGCGCTCTCGGCAGATGCGCTATCGGCGGGGATCGAGAAGTCTGCACTCACAGAGAGTATACAAAAACTGGGAATACATACCATGAGTCCCCCCGGAAGCAACGGAAGGGACTCACGGCAAGGACAGATATCACTGTTTATTTCATGAACATCATCTTGTTCGTCATCACCGTTTCACCTGCCTGCATGCGATAGATATACAGACCGCTTGCGACCGACTGACCGAAGTCGTTCGTTCCGTTCCAGACAACCGACTGATATCCGGCCGACTGGAATTCATCCACCAGCGTCGCAACTTCCTGGCCGAGCGCATTGTAGATGGCGATGTTCACCTGCGCATCCTGCGGAAGAGCATAACGGATTGTTGTTGACGGATTAAACGGGTTCGGGAAGTTCTGGTCAAGGCTCATTTCTTCGGGAAGGCCCAGAATCGCCTCTCCGAACGGAACCTTCGAGACAGTCGCACCGGCAGCCGGGAGTTCGATGACGGTTCCGTCACCAAGGGCTGCGAAGATACCGAATGCCGGACCATTCTGGTTGGCATCCGGTGTCAGGAACCCTGAGGCGAAGACAACAGCGGCACCCCCACCGAGTGTCGAGAGATCGGCCGTGTAGGAGGCAACGATCGTGTTGTTGTCATCACCCGGGGTGATGTCGATGATGTAGGAAGCCGGTGGTACGCTGATATAGTCGCTGGTCTTCTTGTACTCGAGGTTGTCGACGAGTGTCGCGACACCTCTGGCGACGACATCGACGGTCGGTGCATCGGTGGAGCCATGGATGACACGGAAGTCAACCAGGTCAGCCGAAGACCCTGTTTCACGGTACTGTCCCTTGCGGATGAGCTTCACTTCGATGTTGAGCCCGTCCGGGTTGGGAGCGAAACCGTTGTCATCGAGGACACCGACAGCCATGGCGACGAAGGTCTGTCCTTCCTCAGCCGAGACGACGGTGTTGACAAGAACATCGTTGACGCTGGAGCTGTTGGGTGGAGCGATACCGACGTTGACGTCACGTCCTGCGGGGAAATCGACCCAGGGTGTTGCTCCGCGGAACGGGAAATCATCGAGGAGCAGTGTGTCATCCAGATAGATATCGACCACGGCCACTGCCGGATCTGCTGCATTGTGGATCACCTGAGCACGGGCCATTCCCTCGGCCCGGAGTGTATTCGGACTGAATAAGAAAATTATGATTGCTGATGTGATGGAGGCTAGTGTTTTCATCTCTCTTCTTCCTGTGTATGGCATTGTTGTTGAAATGAAGTTGGTTGCGGGTATTGACTCCCGAAGTTGAGATTGTCAGTCTTGTCTTATGACGGTATTATCTCCTTGTTTGTTCGAGTCCTGCTCAGGCCAGTCTGTGGCTCAGAGCCAGAAAATCACGGGCTGATTCACAGACATGGTCACAGAGTCGCGCGTCCCTGAACCTTTGATGGACGCCGGTTCCGCCGAGAACAAGCGTTCCCTTTGCGTAGCGGACTGATTCGTAGATTTTGCGCAGATCATTCTGCATTTGAAGCCCTGCCTCTGGATCAGTCATGGAGAGGCAGACCACCTCGGGGGCGTATATCCGGATCGTGTCCATCAGCGAATCGGTAGGAACATTCGCTCCAAGATAAATGATGTTCCATCCCTGTAGTCTGAGAATAGCGGCAAGGGACCGGAGGCCGATTTCATGGTGCTCGTTCCTCGGACAGGCCAGGAGGACTGTACGTCCTGTCGGTTCCCGAAGCTGCTTCGCCGATTCGATCTGAGAGATGGCATTCAGTACTTCATAGGATACCCGGTGTTCTGTTTCCACCCCGAGCTTTCCGGTCAACCAGAGGTTCCCTACCTCCTCCATCCCTGGATCGATGATTTCATCACAGAGTTTGACAACAGACAGGTTGCTGTGGGAAAGAGCGAGAAGAAATGAAGATACCTCGCCCGGTTTCCCGGAAAGCACTTTCTGGACAAAGGTGTTTCTGAGCGTATCGATGTCTTTATGAATCACCGCCTGTTCGTTCTGCTCATCCAGGATTTCCGTATCGATTGTCCTGGGCAGATGCGATGGTGAGAATCCGCGGGCATCGGCGAATGCGAGGACTGCTGAGAGCAGGTACTTGCGGTGTCCTCCCGGTGTCTTGATACACGGAAGCTCACCGGAATCAGCCCAACGCTTAATCGTGGTTTCAGTCACATCGAACAGACGTGCGAGATCCGCCGTAGAGAGATTTGCGGGAGATAGCTTGGTCATGATGCGAGCTGCTCCTGAACCCGGAGCGCGGGTTCATGTGTTGGGTAGCCGAGACCTGCGGCGTAACGCCGCAGTTTCTTCCCGAGGAGGGCTCTCCCACGATTCAGCCTTGAACGAACGGTCCCGACCGGGACCCTCACCCGAAGGGCGATCGCCTCATAGTTAAGATCTTCGAACTCTCTGAGGTAGAGAACCTCCTGCTGTACCCTCGGAAGGGCATAGAAAGCGGTGTGCAGTTCATCATGAAAGCCATTCCATTCCATTTTGGCCAAAGGTTCCGTCGCCTTGCAAAGATGGTCCATGTCGCCCGGATCCACCGGGCTCTCATTGTTTCTCTTTGACCGGTACCCGTTGATGAACGTATTCCTCATGATTGTGTAGAGCCATCCGCTTTCGTTGGTACCCTGACGGAAGGTATGCAAACCTCGGAAGGCCTTAAGGAGAGTATCCTGATAGAGATCCTGCGCATCATCACGATTTGCGGTCAGGCTCATCGAGTAACCCCGAAGCATCTGGTCGTTTCGGTGTACGATTTGTTCGAATTCTGTGGTCATCCTGAAGTCTTTCGTGTCAATTATTGTGGGTGTGTACGATATTGACGTTTTGAATGTTCGAAATATACGATATGAAAACGGGATTGTCAAGTCCTGCCCAAGAAAAACTGAAAATAAGTTGATCAATGGAACTCATCACCCCCCCCTGGCCGTTTGTTCGGTGAGCTTCAGATTCTTACCTCCATCAAGCCGATCACTGTGGGGTGTACGGGGAGATCGGCAGATGGATGGCAGGCGGGCACTTGTGTGGTGAGTGCCCGCTTTTTTGTTTCCTCCCCCAAAGATTGTTTCCTTTCCGGGTGATCGAACCAGCCACTTAATTCTCAGCCGACCCCGAACCGCCCGAGGGCCTGAATGTCCGTTGTTCGAACCATTGTCGTTCCATGCGGTGTCCTGCTGGCAATCAGCCTGGTCCTGATGAACTATGAAGATCCGGGACTCCTTCCCGGCCAGCTGGCGCTCGCCGCATGGTTTGTCGTCCCGAACCTGGTGTACTTCTCTGGTACCCGGCCGGTTACAGGCGCGCCCGCCTGGATGCCCGGACTGATTCTGATGGTCCTTCAGACCTGGATGGTGGTTGACTTCTGGCGGTTCCCGCAATCCACCGCACCCTTGATCCTCCTGGCGGGACCCGCGTACCTGCTTGTATTACTCGGTCTCTATCTTGGATTTTTGTGGGTATTCCGGAAGCGGAAGACCCTCATGGCAGGGCAGGGGGAGGAATGAAGACGATCATTCTGCTGGTTGCCGCGCTCTCGGTATTCTCTGCATGCTCTGCGGAGGACCTGCTGATCGTCCTGAACAAAGATGAGGCGACCGCGTGGCTGATCGAGCCTGCGACCGGTGAAGCGGTCGCAAAGGTCGCAGTGGGCGAGGGGCCGCATGAAGCCGAAGTTTCTCCTGACGGGAGAAAGGCGGTTGTGTGCAACTACGGCGCCGGCTCCGATGGGAACACTCTCAGTGTGATTGACATCGAAAAGCGCACGGTAGTGAAGACCATTCGCCTTGGTCCCTACACGCGGCCGCACGGGATTCAGTACTTTTCTGACGGACGACACGTTCTGGTCACTTCCGAGACGACCGGGAAACTGGTCAAGGTGAACATTGAGGAAGGGGCAGTGGTGGCTGTATTTGAATCGGGCGGGGACTCCCATATGGTTCTGCTCAACCGCGGGGGAACAACGGCATACTCTACCTCGATTCAGGCTGGCCTGCTGGGTGTGACCAGACTCGACGAAGAAGCCGGAGGAACCAGCGTTGTCTCGACAGGTTCCGGGACGGAGGCGATCGCGCTTCGTCCGGACGAGGCTGAGGTCTGGGTTGCACTGAACCGGGCCAACGAGTTGACAGTAGTTGATTTGGAAACAATGAATGTAACAGCAGAGATCGAATGCGGCTGGTTTCCGATCCGTCTTGCGTTCACGCCGGACGGGTCGCACGTCCTTGCGACAGGAATGCTCTCTGGCGATCTTATCGTGATCGATGCGTCAACCCGGACAATTGTGCGCAGGGTTGCCCTCGGTGATTTTGTTCTGAAGGAATCGGATTGGGTCGGTCTGGATGAACCGGCCGGTCAGGCTCTTGTTGATGAGGTGGTCGAGAGAGGACCGAGGCCGATCGGCATTCTGATCGATCCGGACGGACAATATGCCTATGTGGCAAACAGGGGACTGAATCATATCGCCGTGGTTGATCTGAAGAGCTGGGAAGTCGTGAAGCGGATTCAGACCGGTGCAGGGCCGGATGGAATGGCGTGGAGCAGGCTGAGGTAGAGCCGGGAGAAGTTAGAAGACAGAAGTCAGAAGTCAGAAGGACGATGGATGAGGGAAGCTTACCCGTTCTGCCCGCTGGCCGGGCCATGGGGGAAGCCAGGATGTGATTGACCAGATTGCTTCGTCGGCCCTTC